>JAAHIC010000694.1 GCA_010671965.1 Leptolyngbya sp. SIO4C5 | reverse complement strand
CGAGGACAACAACATTGCCGTCGGCAACCGCCTGTTTAACTCGCCCCGTCACAGTGCTGGATTGTGGACTACCTATGAAATTCAGCAGGGTAATTTGCAGGGACTGGGCTTTGGGCTAGGCTTCAACTATGTGGGCAGTCGCTATGGCGATCTGGCAAACTCATTTGAAGTAGAGGATTATTTCCTCACCAACGCCGCTCTGTTCTACGAGCGCGACAACTGGCGCTTTAGGCTCAACGTCAACAACCTGTTTGACGTACGCTATATCAGCGACACCAACAACTCTCGCAGCTTCGGCAATTCGCCCGGAGCGCCCCTGTCGGTGGTTGGTTCAGTCTCAGTGACGTTTTAGGTCAAGTGACTTTGAGCAAATGCGACCATCACAGTCTAAAGACAGAATTTGACAAATCGGTAGAACTCAATGCCTATGCTTAAGCGATCGCTGTTGTTGGGCCTGATGTTGGCAATTGCGGCCTGTCAGAGTCCACCTGATTCCCAAATCGCTGCTTCTACAAAGGCCACGGCTGACGAGTCCTGCCGCACCGTCGATCACGCGCTGGGAGAAACAGAAATCTGCGGCCAGCCGCAAAACGTCGTTGTGCTGGGGCCGTATTTGCTGGAACAGGTTCTGGCTCTGGGGGTGCAGCCCGTTGGCTTTGCCGATCACGTTGTGCTTCACCAGGGAGACTACGACAGTCCCAGCCAGCAGATTCCCTATCTAGGCCAGCAGGTGACCACCCAGCCCGCTAATGTTGGCCTAGCCTATCAGCCCTCAATTGAGGCTATCCTCAGCCTACAGCCCGACCTAATTCTCAGTCCGACTATCGGTGCAGAGCAGTATGACGTTCTCTCTGACATCGCCCCGACTTTGATGTTTGACGTTACCGAGGGCAAAACGAACCTGCAGGCGATCGCTCAGGCACTCGATCGCGCCGAACAGGTTGAGGGCTTGATGGCAACAACCGAGGAGCGCATCGAGGCGGCTCAGGAGATGTTTGCGCCCTTAGTTGCCGACCACCCACAGATTCTAATGCTGACGTCTGACGATGCCCACTCCTTCAGCCTGATTAGCCATCGCAATAGTCGGTGCGGAGCCTTGCCTAAAGAACTAGGCTTTGAGCCTGTCTATCCAGCCGGACTAGACGAAGCCGCTCTGAAGACACCGGCTTCTGTCTCGATAGAAGTGCTGCCTCAGCTCAATACGGCTGACTCGATTATTCTGTTTGCCTATGACTGGGACGCTTCAGCAGGAGACCCCTCTACTTTTGACAATCAGCAGATCCGCAGCCTCAAACAGGCTTGGGAAAATAATGCGATCGCCCAATCTCTCGACGCTAGTCAGGCTGGGCGAGTCTACTATATCCCGGCCTACCTCTGCTTGGGGCTTCCAGGCCCTATTGGAACTGAACTCTATCTCGCTCAGCTCAGAGAAAAACTGCTATCTTCCCCAGAATGAGGCTCATATCAAAGAGTAAATCGGCGCAGTCCCTGGTCACGGGGCGGTCACCTTATGCTTCACAGAAACTTGATTTATTGAAAACGTGTTGCATTAACTGCCAAAATTGACTATCTTAATCTTATTGACATTGATTAGGAATAAAGGATATTCAGGTGTGGTGGTGTATTAGGTGTATTAAAAGCCTGCAAACCTTCTTCTATAACGCTTTCAGCTGCGTTTGAGGTTTAGAGTAAAGGCTGCTGCTAGGTTGTCTATCTGGTTTCAGTTCAGAAATATTCTCAGTAACACTTGCTTTTCGCATTTAATCAAGGCAGATATTTGGACTTAACTTCAATGGATGCAACAGAAATCGACTCGGTGACAACCCTCGAAATTGATCCCATCGAGCGTTGGAACGTGTTTAAACGTCTGCAGGAACTATCAATTCCCTGTCAATGTACCTGGGGACAGCCATTGCGGGTAAGAATCAAGACGGCTACAGCCGCTATCCAGGTCTGGAGCGTTATTCAACAGTTCACATCAACCTCTGCTAGCTCAACAGCTCATTTAGAACGCTGTTGGAGGAAGCCTGCTCAACGATGAAACAGCTCTACGAAGCCACCCTCCCCCTAGCTGCTAAAAGCGAACGTCCTCAAGGTCAGATACTCAAAGGCAAGTTTGCGGACGTTTTTCGTTCAGACAAAGGCAAATTGAAGGGACTGGTGCTGCAAACAAGCAGCCAAACCTACAGAATTAAATTGCCAAAATATCTAAAGCCAATGCTGGTGCGGGAACTGATGCCCGGCGCTTTCATTCAGGTTTGGGCTTATCCAGAAGCTGGTATTTGGCGCGCCATTAATATTTTGCCGCTGCCAGATGCTGAAATATCCAAGCTTGACATGTCCAAGCTGCAGCAGGGCAGCCCAGATTTACAGACGCAGTCGCGTTTGGATACCGCTGACAAAAGCTATACGTGTATTCAGGTGTGTACTAAAGGCAAATGCTACAAGCAGGGCAGCAGTCGTCTCTGGCAAAGTCTAGAAGCAGCAGTCGCGGCCAATCCTGAGCTGCAGCACGTTGCTATTGAGTCGGTTGGCTGTTTGAAAGCCTGTAAGTCTGGGCCGAATCTACGAATCTTACCGACAGGGCGGCTAGTCAGTCACGCCAGCCCAAGCCTAGCTCTATCCCTTTTATCTCAAAACTAATCATGTCTAGCGGATTCGATGCCCAGCGGTTTGATCACTGGCTATTGATTGTGACTTTTGTTAGTTTATCAAGCTGGATTATTTGGAAAGTCTATTTTGAACAATAAGCGTACTGCTGACCGATAGAAATAAAAACCAAATTATGGACTTATTGCCCCAAATTATTGAAATTATTCATTCATTAAAAATTCCGCATCCTCCTCTCAAGGATACGGAATTGAAGGCAAAGCAACTTAGGACAAAACTTACCAGTTCAGCTTGAGACTGTCTCGTGTCAGGAAGTGATCGAGGTGATAGGCGCGTTCCTCAGTTTTCAACAAAATTTGCT
>JAAHIC010000693.1 GCA_010671965.1 Leptolyngbya sp. SIO4C5 | reverse complement strand
CCGGCTGGAGGATTACCGGGCTGCCGTGGATGCCTATCAGCGCTCTATCCAGCTCAATCCTGATCTGCCAGAAACCTGGAACAATTTGGGCGTCAGTCTCAATCAGCTCAATCACTACGATGAAGCCCTGGCGGCTTACGAAAATGCCCTAGCGCTTAAGTCGGACTACCCAGAAGCCTGGAACAATCGGGGAAATGCTTTAGTTGGGCTGGAGCGCTACGAGGAAGCGTTGCAAGCTTACGAAAAGTCACTCCAGTTTCGGCCTGATTACGGGGCAGCGATCGCTAATCGGGATCAGACACAAGCCCTGTTAGACCAGCAAAAGGCTCAATCTAACTGAAGGTCGGCTAGGCTGACGTCTAAAAAACAGATCTTGCTCATCTTGGGCAGCGAAATTTAAGCAGCTACAGAAAGTCTCAGTGAACGCTTGCAGTCTAGTTACAGACCGGGACCATAGGCTTGCGCCAGCGTTTCACCTAAATCGCGAAATCTTTCTGCAGTCCAGCCGCGACTGCGCTGGGGCAAGCGGCTATCTGAGGCAGCCGGGTAAAAAGCATTGGCCAGATCTTGGCTGAGGCCAACCAGTCGTTGCGGTGTCCAAGCAAACTGCTGTTTCATATTGGGTTCTCCTTTAGTGGGGATTATTTAGTTACACCTTTAGCCTAATAAAGTGTATTCAAATTTACAAAAACCAACGTTTATAACCTGCATGAAAATAATTCATGATGCTAGAGGAATTCAGCCTAGATGCTCAAAAATCCACTGCTGCATTAAATGGTTGACCTGGTCCGGTACTTCATCGTGGGGACAGTGCCCCGCCTGCAGGTAGACTTCCTTGAGTTGGGGGTAGTGCTGCCGAAACTTCGCGCCCCGCGTCCGTGTGTCCATCCAGGGATCGCCTTCGCCCCACAGCAGCAGCAGCGGGCAGTCCATCTGGGCCAGCAGCGTATTGACCGTTTCTCCTTTAGGCGATTTGAACACCGAGGCAAACACCTGAGCGGCTCCGGCATCGCAGGAGGGCCGATAGATATCTTCTACGAGCTGATCGGTGATGACCGATTTATCTAAATAAACCTGCTCTAGAGTACGGCGAATCATCGATCGTCGCCGCACGTACTGAAACAACAGCCAGCTTGGTAAGGGCTGCAGCAGCAAAGTGCGAGACAGATTGGCGATCGCCTGCTGCATCGCATTGGGCTTGGCCTGGGCGCTGTCTGCGGAGAAGGGGCCAGCGCTGTTAAGCAACACCACGCCCGCAACTGACTGCGATCGCTGCGCTGCTGTGCACAGGCTGGCGTAGCCTCCCAGAGAGTTGCCTGCCAAGACCGCCGGACGGCCTATCACCTGCTGCACAAAGTCATGAAGCTGATCTCGCCAGAGGCTGCCGCTGTACTGAATATTGGGCTTGGTCGAGCGACCAAATCCGAGTAAATCAATGGCCCACACCTCAAAGTCGCGGCTGAGGGCTGTCATGTTTTTGCGCCAGTGATCGGTAGACGCACCAAAGCCGTGGATTAAGAGCAGAGGGGGACGCTGCGGCTGCGGCTCACCGGCCCGCACATAGTAAATTTGATGGCCTTGCCACTGCCAATAAGTACCTGATTCTGAGGCGATCGCCGCTGTCATATCTTTCAACTGGTTGTTCAACTACGCATGTGAACAATTGTAAAACCTCTGACAAATTCTCTCATTGGCGGATGACAGTACGAATCTACCCTTGACAATGTAGTAGATTCATTGCAACGCGTTCCCTAAAGAGTTATGACTGCGCTGTCCCGCCCTCGCAAAATTCGTCCGACTAAACCGCCTGCTCGGCAAAACCAGTGGCTTGAGCGGATTATGGCTAGCATTGCCCTGCTCAATCTGGTTTTAGTCGCCTTTGACCTCAGCTATATTCGCTTCCGTGACTTCTATCTCAGAGAGTTTCCGGCCCTAACTGAGTGGTACGGTGCCACCTTTAAAGGAATTGAGCCAGAGCGCACAACGACAGCCTATTTGGAGATAGTCGATCAGCTAGAGGAACAGGTTTCACAGACGGGATTGCAGTCAGATCAAGCCCAAGCCCTACTGACTGAGCTGCGCGATCGCAGCGAGGCCATCATTGACGAAAATCCTTTTGAAGTTGCCGATAAAACAGGTACCCTAGAGCGGATCAAAAACCTGGTGCGAGAGCGGGTTGGTACCGATTCTTCCAAGGAGGCGTTCCGCACTTTCTGGAGTCAGCGCTATCTGGCTGAGGCGGGCTGGTCAGACTCGATTGCCTTCTTCAATAGTGAAATTCAGCCGCTGATTGAAACTAACTATTACCGCCCCGTCTGGGAAGATGGTGAACCGCTCGATCAGTTTTGGCTATTAGACCAGTGGTTTATCTATCTCTTTGCGGTGGAGCTGGCGCTGAGAACCCTGATTATTTCCCGTCGCTATCAGGGCACCAGTTGGCTAGACGCTATTCTGCTACGCTGGTACGACCTGTTTTTGCTGCTGCCCTTTTGGCGCTGGCTGCGAGTCATTCCCACAATTGTGAGAATCAATCAGTCCAACCTGATTGATCTCGATCCGCTGCGCAGCCGCATCAACCGCCTGATTATTAGCAATATCGCTGTAGAGCTGACCGAAATCATCGTGCTGCGCATTATCACCCAGGCGCAAAACCTGATTCGCGAAGGCGAGGTGGCGAAGTGGCTGGTCAAGCCTGATCCAGAGCAAAAATATATTGACCTCAATGATGTAGACGAGGTGCAGGCCATTTCCAGCCGTCTGACCTCGCTGCTGGTCTATCAGGTTTTACCCCAGCTCAAGCCCGAAATTGACAGTTTAATCCAGCACAGCATTACAAACGCCGTGGACAAAACGCCTGTCTATCGGGGCATGCAGTCAGCTCGGCTCCTTGCTCATCTTCTAGCGCACCTGTTAGGGCACCATAAGCATTTTTAGAAACTTCTGAGGCAATTTGCTGGGTAATTTGCTCAGGC
>JAAHIC010000692.1 GCA_010671965.1 Leptolyngbya sp. SIO4C5 | reverse complement strand
TTCGCTAAAGGGGACGCCGGGCAGCAGCCCTAACAGCCACGGGACGTTCACCTCGTGCGTGGTGAGTAGGCTGCCGGTTTCGAGGGTAGTCAGTTCACCCTGCAGCGGCTCTAACTGCATATTGCTGGCTTCCTGGGCTAGGTAAGCCGCGATCGCCTCTGACCCCGTAATGGGTTCTTCAAAAGGTGGCTGCAGTTGCCCCTCCGGCGCAAACAGATCTGCAACGGCGGCAAACTCACTCTGGTTGAGTCGATCAAAATACCGGCAGAGCGTGGGAATCTCAGACCAGTGCGTCACGGTTAGATCGAGCAGAGAAGTTGAGGTCATCAAATTTGAGGTCGTACTAATTTTTAGACTGGAGGGCGTTATGTGGCATTTGCTCCGGTCTAAACCAGGTTTATCACAGGCTCAAAACTTCCTCGCCTACCGTGGGATGGATTCCCAGAGCGCGGCTCAGCGCCTTGTCGGTAATGCCCTGACGAATGGCCACAGCAACGCCTTGCACAATATCCGCAGCATGTTCGCCAACCACGTGTAGCCCCACCACTTGGTTAGATTTTTGATTGACAATCATCTTGACCAATCCCTGCTCCGACTGCTGGGTCAGGCTGTAGCGCAAGGGCTGAAAAGACTGGCAGCGCACCTGCATGGCTTCCCCTAGCTCATCAGCCGCCATTTGCTCCGTCAGCCCTACCGTTGCCGCTTCCGGGCGCGCAAATACGGCCGAGGGAATACAGGTGCAGTCAATCGGCGTAGCCGTGCCTAAAAGCGTTTGGGCGACGGCCTCACCTTCAGCCTTAGCGACGGGCGTCAGCGGCTTATTGCGCCGGGTGCAGTCGCCTACCGCATAAATGTGAGCTTGGCTGGTGCAGCCATAGTCGTCCACCGCGATCGCCCCGGAGTCGGTCTGCACGCCTGCTTGCTCTAGGCCCAGGCCGGCCAGGTTCGGCTGCCGCCCGATCGCCGCCAGAATGCAGTCCGTCCGTAGGGCTTCCGTTTGATTGGAAAGATGAAGCTGTAGCCCCTGGGCTGTTTTCTCCAAGGCTTTGGCTTTGGCCCCACCGATAAAGCGAATGCCCCGCTCAGTCAGGCTATTTTGCACAGCGCAGCGGATATCTTGATCAAAGCCGGTGAGAATCTGATCGTCCACGTCCAGCAGCGTCACTTCGCAGTCCAGCCAGTTGAGCAAACTACCAAACTCTACGCCAATATAGCCAGCCCCGACGATGGCGATGCGCTTGGGCAGCGTCGTCAGCGTGAACATGTCTCTAGAGGTAATAGCCAGCTCAGCGCCGGGACAGTCTAGCTGGGTTGGCCGGGCCCCAACGGCAATGACAACATGGGCCGCACTATAGGTGCGATCGCCGACCTGAAGCTGATGGGCATCCAGGAATTGGGCCTGCCCAGCAAGGTAGGTAACGCCTGCCTCCTGCAGCTGCGATCGCATGGACTGGTTAATTTTGGCAATATGCTGATGCATTGACTGCTTCAGTGCCGACCAGTCAAAGAGTCCTTTGGGATTGACCCAGCCGTATCCCGTCGCCATCGCCTGCTGCTGGGCAACGTCTGCCGCATAAACCATCAGCTTTTTGGGCACACAGCCCCGGTTGACGCAGGTGCCGCCGATGGTGTCTTGCTCGGCGATCGCTACCTGCCAGCCCTGCTTAGCCGCTGACTTAGCCGCTGATAGCCCCGCTGAACCGGCTCCAACTACGAGCAAATCGTACTCAAAATTTTGCGCATCTTTCATAGCGGAGTCTGAAAATTTATTACCTAAGCGACTTTCTGCGGCGGCGCTGAGGAGAGTACCTGCTCATAGACAGCCAGGTAGCTATCCGTCATAGCTTCATAGCTAAAATGCTGCTCTACGCGCTGCCGACAGCGCCGCCGATCTATTTGATCAACCTGGGAAACCGAGCTGATCATGTCCTCTACATCATTGCAGATAAATCCGGTTTTGCCTGGCTCAATCACCTCCGGTACCGCCCCCATCCGCATCGCCACTACGGGCGTTCCAGTCGCCATCGACTCCACCATCACCAGACCAAATGGCTCGTGCCAGGTAATCGGAAACAGAGTGGCGATCGCATGGCCGAGCAGCTGGGTTTTCTCAGCGTGATTGACTTCGCCTAAATACTGAATCTGCGCTTCGTCAAAGTGAGCAGCCACCTCTTGCTCAAAATAGTCGCGGTCTTTTTTATCCACTTTCCCGGCTAGCTTCAGCGGCAGTCCGAGCTGCTTGGCGACGGCAATAGCGTGATGTGGCCCTTTGTTGGGAGACATGCGGCCCAAGAAAGCTAGATAGGGGGGATCTTGCGGCTGTTCAACAAAGGGAAACCGTCCTGGATCAATGCCGTTATAAACCGTAGCGATATAGTTGAGCTGGGGCGCTAAATCCTGCTGCGCCCGACTGATGCTGACAAAATTTTGCTCCGGATAGCGGGTGTAAAGCTTGCGGTGGTCTTTGCCAAAGTTGCTGTGCATGGTGTAGACCGTGGGCCGCTTGATAATGTGAGCGATGGGCAGCGGCGGAATCCATTTGTGAATATGAATGATATCGAAGTTGTCAAGCCGCTCTAGAAGCTGCTGTAGCTGAATCATCTCGTAAACCATTGGCTCCTCGATCGCTTCGTTACCCCGGATCGGCTCAGCGATCGCAGCTACCAGTTCTGCCTCGGTTTGAGAATCGCCAGTGGCGAAGAGGGTGACATCGTGATGCCGTCGCACCAGCTCATCAGTTAAAAAGCTAACAACCAGCTCAATGCCGCCATAGGCGGGCGGCGGAACGCGCTCCCAAAGTGGAGCAACTTGGGCAATTCGCATAATTAGGCTCTCCTTGTACTTCCTGTGGCGATTGGCGCTTGTAGATAAGCGCCGACTTAGCTTTGACTGAGCAGTGAATCGAATAGATTTTGCCAGTCCGAGACGGTTGCACTGGAATCTAAAACGTCGGCTTTTGCCCCATTAATCAA
>JAAHIC010000691.1 GCA_010671965.1 Leptolyngbya sp. SIO4C5 | reverse complement strand
CCGACGAAGAAGACGATGAGATCGATGAAATCGAAGACGTTGAAGATGAAGACAGCTCCCTGCCGTCATCTTCAACGTCTTCGATTTCATCGATCTCATCGTCTTCTTCGTCGGCGATCGCAGGCGTTATCGCCCAGCCCAACCCCATTAACGCAAGGCAGACGACCGCCGAAAATAGGCCGCCTTTTTGCCATGTCCAAGCAGATAGTCCAGACCGAAAAAAGCTTTGGTTAAAAGCAATCACAGATATTTACCTCAATGAATTAGCAATCGCGGTAGCCGTTAGGAACCGCATGTTTTCTTTGCAAGCTGGTCAAATCTAGGATGGACGCCGCCTGCCTTAGCGAAGCGATGCCCCTCACTGCCCTAGCGGCGGCGAGCAAATCTAGCCCCAAAGGCTTTAGCGAGCACCAAGCGAGCAGACTCAAACGCGCCTGCCTGCCAGCCAGTGAGATAGCTCAGGTGCTCACCACAAAGCCAAATGTCCCCTTCGGGCCGATTCAGTTCGCCGTAAAACTGCTCTCTGGTTTGAGTAGAGTAAGTGGCCCAGCCGCCTAGACTGTAAGGTGTTTGGTTCCAGTTGATAGTGGCCCCGCTGCCCTGCTGGTAAAACCGCTTGTATTTACCAGGATGAACAATCTCTCCCTTATCTAAAGCAGTTCTAATTCGTTCGGCAGGAGACAAAGCGCCATAGTTATTGGAGGTGCTGCCAAAGTTGTAATAACCCACCAGAGCACCTGCTTTAGAAAGATAGTCGTGGGAAGGATACCAAATAGTATTGATGCCTAGCCCTTCATCCTGCCCTACGTCAGTTGAAGTAATGCCGCCTAAAATGTCTTCGTCTTCCCAAAAGCGGTTTTTATACATCAGGGCACATTTGCCCGTTTCGGCATAGCTCACCCCAGCGATCGCGGCTAACTTGGCTGAGGAAAAGTCTGAGGGAATGCTTTCCAACACAGTCAGCGGAATCGTGCAGATACAGACATCAGCCGCAACCTGGCGGGTGCTGCCGTTCTGGCGGTAGACAATGCGGGCACCTTCGCCCCCGGAGCCTTTGCGAATTTCTTGCACGACCGCATTAAACGCAATTCTGCGGCCCACTTTGGCTTCTAGGGCTTTAGCAATCATGTCCATGCCGCCCACAGGCTCAAACATGAGCATTTGCTGGTCATAGCCATATTCAAAGGCTTCGTAACCGTCAAAATCGTAGTTGATTAGGTCGGCATATCCATAGGGCGGCAGAAACTCGCCCGCGCCCCCCACGCCCGCCCCTTCCGGCTCGGCGTCATACCCGCGGCGGCTGGAGCCAGCGTATTGAAAACTGCTATCTAGCGCCCCGTAAGTTCTCAGAAACGACTCCCAAGCCGCCTGATCTACCCCGGCGGGTGGGCTGGAGTCTTTGGCTAAAGCCTCAGCAATATAGCCGCGAATATCATTCTGAGCTTGGCGCGCCCGGACACGGGTGCCGTTGAGGCCGCCGCTTTTATTTTCGTTGTAGTAGTACTGTTGAAAGTTGGCATTGGCAAAGACTTCAAGCTGTACGCCTAGCTCTTTGCAGTAGTCAATGGTGATGTGATGCTGCGGGATTCGGGCCGGACCGGGGTTGAAATAGTCCTTTTGACCGCTGGCGCTGAGTTTGGCGGTTTGCCGAATGGTTGCCCCCTGAGACAGGCTGGAGTTATAGACGTTGACCTCTTCGTAGGTATCGCCATCTCGTATCGTCCAGCAGCGTCCGCCAGCACGCTCGCGAGCTTCCAAAATTGTGATGTTGTAGCCGCCTTTTTTCATCAGCTCATAGGCCACCGTCATGCCGGCTAAGCCAGCGCCCAAAATCACGACGCTTTTACCCTCACCTTCTTCTAAATCTTCTAGAGGCCCTTCGGGTACGTCATCTTCATCCCCTTCGCCGTCATTATCCACGGCCCTAGCCCGATTTCCCAGCAGTCCTAATAGCTTAGATGAGGCATACATAGAGCCTGCTGTCGCCGATGCACTAGCCAGAAAGTCTCTTCGCTTCACAACACTCCTCCCTGATTGAGAAATTTTGACTTAAGGAATTGAAAGCAATCCAAATCGCGCCAATATCTATCAAGATATCCGCGAAAGACAGTCACAAAAACCAGAGCTTTAGACGACTAAAGCTTTGATCAAAAATGCTTTGAATCTTATTTATAAGAGCGCACAAACTGACTAAATTTGATCAGCTAAGTATTTTCAAAAAACACTCTTCTCTGAAAAATGCGCCTTGATAAAGAGCAAATACCTCAGATTTTCAGGAGTAAAAAGGAAATTCTTCAGTAGAATACGGCGGCATTTTTTAGCATTTTGTCAAACAAAATACACTTCTCAAAGATTGTTACAATGATTCAAGCAAATTTTTAATTATGTTAAAAGGTGAGACTTAGCTACTGAAATAACTTGATTAATCATGGATATCTATAAATAGTTTTTGAAAAAATCATAAGAATGAATAGACTTAACTAAATATGTCTTGCTTCTAAATATTGAAAGCTAAATGTTTGCTCTTTAGACTTGAGCAGCGAAATTTTGTACCTTTTAATACACAAGTACGCTATCCCTTAATTGCAAGGCAAAGCTACTTAAAAATTGATAATTTCTTGGAAATTCTCAAGGTAAAAATTAGCACAGTCTTTTTCAAAGCTGTTCAGTTAATGACGCTGATTAATTCATCTAGCTAAATAACGGCTAAGAACTAATCGTGGCAGATAGCAGGCCAGAACTAATACTTGGAAAAAACCTAAAATCTACCTTCGTAATTACGCCTTAGCAGCAGCAAAAACGTGACTTTTTTAACCTAGATCTTGGACTACGTGCCTTTATTAGCCACAGGCGGGCAAAGCCTGCTATATGCTTGCCTTGCCCGCCTGTATAAAGTTTTCGCGTTTGGAGAAATGTTATCCAGCAGCGGATAGTGTGTCAGCCAACTGCTTTTACTGCACTAAGCTAGAGATCGGAAC
>JAAHIC010000690.1 GCA_010671965.1 Leptolyngbya sp. SIO4C5 | reverse complement strand
GATCTCTTCCCAGGTCTCTGCGCCACAAATGACGGCGCAAATCGTCAAAGCCAAGATGTCCAGTAGCGGATGCTCTACCAAATAAGCGGTTCGCGGGTCTTCGAGCGATTCGAAGTGCCTTAATAGGAACCCAGATGGGGTTTGAGACAGACTCATAAGCAAGGACGAATAAAGCGCTACTGATTCAGTATCCTGCTTTTGGAGTATGCGTTTGCCCTGCGAGAATTACAGTTTTCATAGTAGAAGTTTACGGTTGACTAGTAAATTTGGATAGTGGATTAATTTGTCATCACAAAAGCACTTGACATCGATTCTCATTTAGATTTACGCTGCCATTCATCAATTATTGAGAGCCATAGCCTATTGGATATGGCTTCTCTGCACGCACAAGTCGCTAAACATGTCTCTAAGTGAAATCTTCGTCGCTGGCGGTATCGTCATGGTACCGCTGCTGCTATTTTCTATCGCGGCGATCGCCCTAATCGTCGAGCGCTCTGTCTTCTGGCTCAGAGTCAACCGACGACAGCGCCGCGTCGTCAAGGACATTCTGCAAACCTATCGCCAGGCTCCTATCGATGTCTTTGTCAGGCTGAAGCAGAACCTCGACTTGCCCATCGCCCGCATCTTCCTCGAAGCCTTGGAGCTTGAAGGGGCTTCGCCTAATCAGTTTCGCCTCGCCCTAGAGAGCGCCACCCAGGCCGAACTGCCGCTGCTGAAGCGCTTCAACACGGTGTTTCAGAGTATCATCGCGGTGTCGCCGCTGCTGGGACTGCTGGGCACAATCTTGGGTCTAATTCGCTCGTTTGCGGCGATTCAAATTGGTGAGATAGGGGCGAATGCGGAGTTAGTGACCGGCGGGATTAGTGAGGCGCTAGTCTCTACGGCGGCAGGCTTGGTGGTAGCAATCTTCACGCTGCTGTTTGCCAACCTGTTTCGCGGTCTGTATCGGCGGCAGGTGGCGCTGCTGCAGGAGTACGGCAGTCAGCTAGAAATTCTCTATGAGTGGCATCACGCCGCGCTGAAACAGGGCAATGCAGCCTATGCGCGGCATTAATTGAGGGCCCAAGCGCTTGACCGGCTGTAGACGCAATTTAGATCATGGCTTCTAGACTTCTGCCGATTTCTTCTCCCCGCCTGTGGCTGGGCCTTGTTGCTGGTTTGGGCCTGCTGCTGATCTGTCTGCTCCTCAATCTGTTTCTGGGAGCAGCAAACATAGCCCCGGAGACGGTCTGGCAGGCCGTTTTTCAATTTGATGGCTCGACCAATCAGCTTATTATTCGTACGGTGCGCTTGCCCAGAGCGATTTTGGCCGTAGTCACCGGAGCAGCGCTGGCGGTTGCCGGAGCCATTACCCAGGGACTCACCCGCAATCCCCTAGCGGCTCCCGACATTTTGGGAATTAATGTAGGCGCGGCGCTGGCGATGGTGCTGTCTATCTTTCTAGGCAGCGGCAGCGATAGCCGCGTCTGGTTTGCGTTTACCGGAGCCGCCATCACCGCTATTGGGGTCTACTGGCTCGGTTCTATGGGCCGTAGTGGCCTGACGCCGCTGAAGTTAGTGATTGCTGGGGCCGCCCTGACTTATCTCCTCAGCTCCCTCACCACTGGCATTTTGATTCTTAGTCAGCGCACGCTAGAGGACATCCGCTTTTGGCTGGCGGGATCTTTGGCCGGGCAGGACTTAGCCAGTTTGTTGCCGATCCTGCCCTACGTTATTGCGGGACTTGTCGGCTCTCTGACGCTGGGCCGACAGCTGACGCTGCTGGCACTGGGCGAAGATGTTGCCCAAGGGTTGGGATTGCAGACGGCTTGGATCAAGGTGGCCGCCGCGATCGTTGTGGTTTTACTGGCAGGCAGTGCAGTGGCGCTGGCCGGGCCGATTGGCTTTGTCGGTTTGGTCATTCCCCATGTAGTTCGATTTGGCGTCGGGGTAGACTACCGCTGGATTTTGCCCTATTCCATGCTGGCGGGCGGCATTTTGCTTTCCGTGGCCGATATGGCAGCCCGTCTGATCATTCGCCCCCAGGAGCTGCCGGTCGGCATCATGACGGCGCTAATTGGCGCACCGTTTTTTATGTATTTAGCCCGATCACGAATTAAGCGCTAAAGCCTTTATCGTTTTGCGTTCTCAGTTTTGAATCCAAATTCAAAATCCCAAATTTTTTATCCACGCCCATGTTCCCCGCCAAGCCCTGGATCTCTGTCCGACCGCGAAAGCTATCGCTATCGTTTCGGGTCGATCGCCGTGTGCCGCTGATTCTGGTGGTGCTGAGCGGAGTGGCGCTGCTGTCTCTCGGGCTCAATGTCAGCCAGGGGGAATACCCGGTGCCGCCGCTAGAGGTGATTAAGACAATTCTGGGACTGCCTACGAATTCTGACTATGCCTTTGTGGTGAATACGCTGCGGCTGCCGCGATCGCTGGTGGCTTTACTGGTAGGCATGGGGTTGGCCGTCGCCGGTACGATTCTGCAAGGACTGACGCGCAATCCGCTGGCGGCTCCAGAAATTATTGGCATCAATTCTGGGGCGAGCTTGGTCGCAGTCGCCTTTATCGTCCTGTTTCCTAACTTGCCCGTGGCGTGGCTGCCTGTGGCAGCTTTTTTAGGAGGACTAGGAGCGGCGATCGCCATTTATCTCCTGGCCTGGAACCAAGGCAGCTCTCCGGTTCGCCTCATCTTGGTTGGAGTGGGCTTGACTTCCCTCACTGGGGCGTTCACCAGCCTCATGGTTACGTTTGGCAATATCTATGATGTCAGTCAGGCGCTGGTGTGGCTTGCGGGCAGCGTCTATGGCCGCAGTTGGGAACACCTCTGGCCTCTAATCCCTTGGCTGGTTGTTTTTATGCCCTTATCGCTGGTGCTGGCGCGAGATCTAGACACTCTGACCCTGGGTGACAATCTGGCTCAGGGACTGGGTAGCCGGGTAGAGTGGACTCGCAGCCTGCTCTTGATCTGCACGGTGGCGCTGGCGGGAGCCTCCGTTGCCA
>JAAHIC010000069.1 GCA_010671965.1 Leptolyngbya sp. SIO4C5 | reverse complement strand
CAGACAGCGGCAGCTCTGGGCTATGCCAACCTGCTGGTGCAGACCCCCTTGGGCATCATTTCCAATGTCATCCTGGTGCCGTTCTTACCAATCTTTTCCCGCTTAGCGGCTCCAGAAAACTGGCCGGAACTCAAGGGACGTATTCGCCAAGGACTTCTGTTTACGGCTCTGACCATGCTGCCCCTGAGCGCTTTGATGATTACTCTGGCGTTGCCCATTGTGCGGGTGGTTTATGAGCGGGGCGCTTTTGATCAAGAAGCTTCTCAAGTCGTGACTTCGCTGCTGGTGGCCTACGGTATTGGCATGTTTGTATATCTAGGCCGCGACGTGCTGGTGCGAGTTTTCTATGCGCTGGGAGATGGCGAAACGCCGTTTCGCATCAGTATCTTTAACATTTTTCTGAATGCGCTGCTGGACTACCTTTTAATTACCTGGTTGGGCGCACCGGGGCTAGTGCTGGCAACGGTTGGGGTCAATATTGTTTCTATGGTGCTGATGCTGATTTTGCTCGATCGCCGCCTCAATGGTCTGCCCTGGCTGGACTGGGCCCGCCCCGTCTTGGGGCTGTTTCTGTGCAGCGCGATCGCCGGGGTAATTTGCTGGGGGGTTCGCTATGGTTTAGAAACGTGGCTGGGTACTGAGGGGATTTTGATTCAGCTTTTACAGCTTGCGATCGCCAGTTGTTTGGGATTAGGCAGCTTCTTGCTAGGAGCTACTCTGCTGCAAATTCCGGAAGCCGCCATGCTCGCGAACCGTCTCAAGCAGCGATTTCTGACCCGGTAATAGATTTGATGAACAATACGCTGCAATCAGAGATGAGAAGATGCCATTACAAGTCCAATTCAGTCCGTAGTTGCATTCGGGCCAAACCTTAAAGGCTTTTTTCTTAACGTCCGTTTACCGTGATGACGACCGTTCTCGTAATTGACGACCAGATTACAGCAAGAGAAGTCACTACCGATATATTGACCGCAGTTGGATTCAAAGTTATCACTGCAGCTAGCGGACAAGACGGTATTCAACTGGCCCAAAGCCTGCTTCCTGACTTGATTCTGTGCGATATTGCCATGCCCCAAATGACGGGCTATGAAGTGCTACGGGCAATTCGGCAGCATCCGACGACGGCAATGACGCCTTTCATTTTCTTATCGGCTCAAACCGCCAAAGCCGATCAGCGGCGCGGTATGGAACTGGGCGCGGATGACTATTTAACCAAGCCCTTTACGCCCGATGAGCTGATTCAGGCGCTCAAGGCCCGCTTAGAGAAGCAGGTAGCTCTGCGAACTTTTTCAAAGCAGGCGCTAGATTCTTTACGCAGCAGCCTATCGACCACTCTGCCCCACGAACTGCGCACGCCGCTACATGGCATCACCGGATTCACCCAGCTTTTAAAGATGCCAGCGATCGCTCAAAATCCAGCCGAGGTAGTTGAAATTGCCGACTGTATTCTCACTTCAGCCGCCCGCCTAGAAAATCTGATTGAAAAGTTCTTGCTTTACGGCCGGCTTAGCCATCTGATCGGCAACTCGCCAGACTTGCTCATGCTGCAGATGCAGCCCTGTATGCCGGCTAACCTGATAGTCCTACACGCTCAGCAACAGGCTGAAAAAGCTGGTCGTTTAGCTGATTTAGAGCTGAATATGCAGTCCCAAGATGAGCTGATGTGCAGCCCGCTTAGCCTCAGCAAAATTGTGGATGAGCTGAGCGAAAACGCCTTTAAGTTTTCAGGTTCTGGCGATCGCGTACAAATCAGCTGTGAAAATACGCCAGACTGGCTGTTACTCACATTCAAAAATCAGGGGCGAGGCATGACCAGCGAGCAGATTAACAACGTCCATGCCTACTGCCAGTTTGACCGCGACTATTACGAGCAGCAGGGATTAGGGCTGGGACTGGCGATCGCCCAGAGGCTGGCTGAGCTACAGAACGGCAGTCTGAAAATTGAGAGTCATCCCGGTCAGGACATTACCGTAACCGTGAAGCTGCCGCTTTCGCCAACTGCGATCGCTGAATCAGAGACACCATTTGAGGCGTAATGTCGGTAATCGCCTGAACCTCACTAAAGGCTTTTGCCTGATTGCCAACTACTAGCAGGGGGACTGGATTGAGCGTATGTCGCTTAGTCCCAAGATCTTCAAGATTACCGTGATCGCTGCTGAGAACTAGGGTGACGTTAGCTGGCAGCGTTTCAACTAAACCGGCCAAAAAAGTATCTACCCGCTGCAGCACCTGTAGCGCCTGCTGCCAGTCTTGCCCGTGCCCCGCAAAGTCAGTCAGGTAGCATTCAAACAGCGTGACCTGATGTTGTCCCCCCAGCAGGGCTAACCTGCGTCCGGCCTCCTGCGGCGAGATGGCCGGGGCCGTAATCCCGCGCTGCAGTGCCAAGTCACCGGTAATATCCCAGAAGATAGCCTCACCCCGTTCATACGCCGGCTGTAACCGAAACGGCACCTTGGCTGTCAGACTCAGCAGCGTACCCACCGAATAGCGCAGCCGTCGCTGGGCGATCGCTTCAAAATAAGCAGTCGAATACAAGTTGGCATGAGCCACCTTGCCGCCCAAGGCTTGGACCTGCTGAAACAGACCGCTCGCCGCAATTAGCGATCGCAGCGAGCCGCCCGGAAAGGCTGACAGATGTCGCCCCAAGAACTGAGACGCATTGCATCCCGTATAGAGCGCTGTTTGCCCGGTCGCACTTTGCGGCAGGCCCGGAATGCCCAGACAGGCATCAATAGGTTTTAGCAGCAGATTTGATTGCTCAACCTGAGCATCGGCAACGAGCTGACAACCCAGCAGTGATGTCAGAAAAGGCATAACAGCTTTTGCCGCGAACGGATTACCGGGTTGCCGCCCGCCCAAACCCACGCCGTCCAAAAAGCAAAAGATAAATTGAGGTGCTTCCAAGCTCATAGATGGTTGAACGGAGCGATATCGCAGCACTCCACAAATTTTCGGCCTTGCAGATCAAGTCAACTCAGCTAGGATCAATCCCCAGTGCCCGCAGTTGCTCAGCGAGTCGCTCAGCTCGCTGTCTTTCCTGCTCAGCCTGCTGCTGGGCCTGCTCGGCCTGCTGCTGAGCTTGCTCAACCTGCTGCTGGGCCTGCTCAGCCTGCTGCTGGGCCTGCTCAGCCTGCTGCTGGGCCTGCTCAGCCTGCTGCTGGGCCTGCTCGGCCCGCTCGCTAGGGGTCGCAATCCAGTGCCCAGCCGCGTCATACCACCTGAGCCAGTGACCTTCTGCCCCCTGATAGCGCCCCTGCCAAATGCCTAAGCCTAGCTCTATCTCTTCAAACCAGAGGCGCTGATCGGGCAGGTCAATTTCTTGGTAGCGAGTGGGGAGCAAGCTAAAGGCTCGTAGCTGATTGGTGTAGCGGTCAAAAATAACGTAATAGGGAATACGCAAAATGCGCTCATAAACTTCCCACTTAGTTGGTGGCTGGCTAATTTCTCGTAGAGTTTGGCCCAAGTCTTCTGCTTCTGTTCCCGGTGAGAGCAGTTCCAAAACTAAAAAGGGGGCAACCCCTTCTTGCCAGATGACATAGCTCCAGCGCAACTCCTCCTGACGGGCGGCGGCGGCTACCCCCAAGCAGACGAACCAGTCTGGACGCTTGTGCCAAAGAGGATGACGACTTTCGTAGTAAAGATTGATGTCAGTACCGATGAAAACCTGATCGAGAGGGTAGCTAACGGGCTGAAAAGTTTCCCGTAATAGCTGCGGTTGAAAAGCATGAAATTCGTCTGGCAATCCCGGCTCCTCTGGATCTTCGCTGGGAAGATCGTACATGGTCGGCAGGATTTCCTGAGGCGGACGGGGAGAATGAGCCGGATGCATACATCGCCCAAATTCAATGCCCCTATCTTAGCGTGACCCACAGAGAGGAAGAACAAGCAGATCAACAGGTCTTATCTAGAGAATTCAAAAGGGTTTGAGGATAATTTTGGCAGCGTCGTAGTAGACCAAATCAGATGCGCTATGGTTTGCAGGTAACGCCAATATCGCTCTCAATCTTTGCGGTCTTCTGTTAATTTCTATGTTTCAAGCAACACGTCGCCGTTTAGCGCTGTGGTATACCACGGTGACGGCTATCCTGCTGCTGCTGTTTGCCAGCGGCTTCTATCTCTACGTGCGCACGACGCTAGTGGAGCGGGTAGACGATACTCTTAATCACGTGATTGAGGTGGTGCGGCGATCGCTGGTCATTGAGCTCAGTGAAGATAGCGGGCGGGTACTCACCTCGATTGGGGTAGTTGAGCCACCGCTACGGGTAAACGTGGAGGCGACTTTTCGAGATAGCCATCAGCCGGCTGAGGACGATCGGATTGATTTGGAGTGGTTTAGCCCCACCGGAGAGCTGCTGTGGTCTACTTTCTCAGAGCCGCCCCGCCTACCGCTGCACGTCAATCCTCAAGGCGAAACAGTGCGGCTAACGAAGGAGTATTTGCTGCGGCAGATTACCCAGCGGGTGCAATCAGGCAGTCAGATTTTAGGCTATCTGCGGGTGAGCCATCCCTGGTTTGAAGTCACAAAGCCGACCCGCCAGCTGATCTTAGATCTAGGACTCGGCATCAGCCTGATGGTGGGAGCCGTAGCGGCAATTGGCTGGTTTCTGTCGGGTTTAGCGATCGCTCCGGTGAAAGAGTCCTATCAGCAGCTCAAGCAGTTTACGGCAGATGCCTCCCATGAGCTGCGCAATCCGATTGCCGTGATTCAGACCAACGTACAGGTAGCGCTGGCCGATCCAGAGCCGGATCTGCAGTTTCAGCAGGGGCAGCTTCAGGTGATTGAGCGGCTGACACGGCGGCTAGGCCGACTGGTGGACGACCTGCTGTTCCTCACCCGCCAAGAAAGCGGCCTAGCGCCGCTGCGGCGAGAAACGGTTCAGCTCGATCAGCTTTTGGCTGAAGTCATTGAAGAACAGCAGGCGATCGCGTTAGACAAATCAGTTCAGCTAGTCTACCGGCTACCAGAGAGCGTCACCGCATCCAGCCAGCTAGCGGTTGAAGCCGCAGATTTGAGCCTACAGGGCGATCGCGATCAGCTCATTCGGCTCTTTACAAATCTCGTCGGCAATGCCCTGCAGCATACCCTAGCAGACGGAACGATTACGCTGGAGCTGCTGCCGCTTCGGCACAATGGTCAGCCCAAACTGCAGATCAGGGTGCAGGACACTGGCGAAGGCATTTCACCCCACGCCTTGCCCCACGTCTTCGATCGCTTTTACCGGGCCGATCGAGCTAGAGGCCGTCAGCGTCATTCGGGTTCGGGGCTAGGACTGGCGATCGCCAAGCTGATTGTAGACAACCACTATGGTCAGATCCAGCTTGCAAGCCAGCTTGGAGCAGGCACAACCGTCACCGTTACTCTGCCCAGAACTAGCGCCAAGGACTAAGCTAAGCCTGCAATAGACCCCGCTTAGACCCGTTCTCGATCAAGACAAACCTCGGCAGGCGGCCCCGCAGGATGGATCGCGCAGCAGAGAAAGTTGCCGCCATAAACCTGACCGTGATAGTTAACGCAGCCCCGGCAAACTTGAGGACGGCGATCGCGCTCAGCCCGGAAATTAGGCTCCAACGACCAGGTAAGATTTAGCAAAGCGCCAACGACTAGCCCCTCTGATTCGGTGCCACGAATAGTTAGCTCTAGCAGCCCAGAAGCGTAAGGCTGGCGAATATCAAGCTGTAGCAGAGTAGCCAGTCCTTCCCAGCAGACAATACGACGACCACAAACTGTGTAGTAACTATCTTCAGCCACCTGGCTATAATCCAAGCTAGGCGGGCTGTTGGGATGTTGGCTAAGATGCTCAATAATCGAGACTAACCAGGGGTTTTGCCGCAGCCGCTGTTCAACTTTGGGGTGCAGGGACAAAGCCATGACGCCAACTCCATTACTAGCTTCACCATAGCGTAGTGGCCCAAAATCTTTCTGCTTAAAATTACCCCGTCTGCAAAACTGCTATCTCCCCCAAACCAGCAGACTGGCTGCAACCTTTTCAAAAACCTCTCTAAAAATGGTTCAAAAGCAACAGTTCTGAAACAAATTTTGTCGTTAGCTTTTAAGGGTACGGCTAGAAATGGTGTTTTTGCTACTGATAGAGTCTCACCGTGCTATCGCTAAGGGTTGTGTTTCAGTGGGTTTAGGCCCCCTTACAGTGCTACGCTAGGTAAAAATCGGCAATTCAGTATTTAGATTCAAATATCTAAGCACTGTTGAGTCAAGTCTGCGATGGATAGGGCCAAATTGCCGCTACTATCGCATTCAGTTAGATCTAAAGATTGACGAATCAGAAATGTACAATCAAAGCGTAGTCGGCAGCAGCGCCAATAGCATAGCTGGGAATAGAATATTCATCTACGAGGTGGAAGGGCTTCATCAGAACTCTGAAACCGACAAGATGAACTATGAGATTCGTAATAGCGGCACTATTTCATTCAAGGTGCCCTATAGCCGCATGAATCAAGAGATGCAGCGAATCACGCGGATGGGTGGCAAAATTGTCAGCATTCGTCCCTTAGACGGCGATTCTATGAACGGCAAGGCATCATCTACAGCCGAGTCCAAATCTGCGGCAGCAGGAGAATCTAAACAGTCTATGACTCAAGCTAAGCCTAAAGCCAAAAAAGATATTCCCGTTAATATCTACAAACCTAAAAATCCCTATGTGGGTAAATGCCTTTCTAACGATGAGCTTGTAGGCGAAGGAGGTATTGGTACCGTTCGTCACCTGAAGTTCGATCTATCCGAAGGTGATCTGCACTACTTAGAAGGGCAGAGCATTGGCATTATTCCCGATGGGGAAGATGAAAATGGCAAGCCCCACAAGCTGCGCCTCTACTCAATTGCCTCAACCCAGCACGGAGATGACCTAGACGACAAGACTGTTTCTCTCTGCGTGCGGCAGCTAGTTTATCAGCACCCGGAAACTGACGAAACGGTTTACGGCGTCTGTTCTAGCTTCCTTTGCGACATGGAGCCAGGGCAAAAAGTACAGATTACGGGGCCAGTGGGTAAGGAAATGCTCCTGCCTGACGATCCCGATGTCAACGTCATCATGATGGCGACAGGAACAGGAATTGCGCCTTTCCGGGCCTATCTATGGCGCATGTTCAAGGAAGAGGAACGCCAAATCAACGACTATGAGTTCAAGGGTAAAGCCTGGCTCATTTTCGGCATTCCGAAAACCCCTAATATCCTTTATAAGGAAGAGTTAGAGGATTTACAGTCCAAGTATCCTGACCAGTTCCGCCTCACCTACGCCATTAGCCGGGAGCAGCAAAATGCTGAGGGCGGCAGAATGTATATTCAGCACCGCGTGGCTGAACATGCTGAAGAGCTGTGGAAGATGATTCAGCAGCCCAACACCCACACCTATATTTGTGGTCTGAAGGGCATGGAAGACGGCATCGATGCCGCTCTAGGCGCTGAGGCGGCGAAGGAAGGCATTGACTGGAGCGATTACCAGCGTCAGATGAAGAAGGCCCATCGCTGGCACGTTGAAACCTACTAGGTTTATTGACTAATCGGGAGGCTATGCCTACCCGACTCTAGGTAGCAACGCTCAATTGATACCAACCAGACCAGGAGGCCATGTCTCCTGGTTTTTGGTTGTCAGCTTTAAACCCCTACAATTGTTGGCATAGAGACAAAAAGCATAGGGAATCACTTTGGCATTTCAGATCGGTCTATTAGGATTGGGGACGGTCGGTACCGGCACCGCCGAGATTTTGCTGAACATAGCGGGGCGGCATCCCCTTTTGCAAGAGATGGCGATCGCGCGTATTGGGGTGCGATCGCCAGATAAGCCGCGTGCGATCGCCATCAGCCCAGATCTGCTCACTACCGATCTAGAAGCGATCGCTACCGATCCCCAAATTGACATCATCGTCGAGCTAATTGGCGGCCTAGAACCCGCAAGGTCACTCATCCTGCAGGCGATCGCCCACGGTAAGCACGTTGTAACTGCCAATAAAGCCGTGATTTCCCGCTACGGCGACGAAATTTTTACAGCCGCCAACAAAGCAGGCGTCTATGTGCTGCTAGAGGCCGCCGTGGGCGGCGGCATTCCGGTGATTCAGCCGCTGAAGCAGGCATTAGGGGTCAACCGCATCAGTGCCGTCACAGGCATTATTAATGGCACCACTAACTACATCCTCACCCGAATGCAGCGAGAGGGCGGCGATTTTGAGCCAATTCTGGCGGATGCCCAGCGCTTAGGCTACGCGGAAGCAGATCCCACCGCGGATGTAGATGGCTTAGACGCAGCCGACAAAATTGCGATCTTGGCTTCCTTGGCGTTTGGCGGACGGATTGAGCGCTCCGAGGTTCACTGTGAAGGGATTCGCCAGGTCAGTGCGGCTGACATTAACTATGCCAAGACCCTAGGTTTTGTGATTAAGCTGCTGGCGATCGCCCGGCGTCAGGCCGCTGCCGATTCCGATCAGCCTGATCAGCTGCAGGTCCGGGTGCATCCGACTCTAGTGCCGACCGACCATCCCCTAGCGAGCGTAAATGATGTGTTTAACGCCATTCTGGTAGAGGGGGAACCGCTGGGTCAGGTCATGTTCCAAGGGCCGGGGGCAGGCCAAGGAGCTACCGCTAGCGCCGTCGTGTCAGACATCTTGAATATCGTGGCGACGCTAAAAATTGGCGGTACAGCGAAGCAGCCAGAGGAACTCAATCCCCTCCTAGCCTGTAGCCACCAGCACTACTGCACTATTAGCCCCCTAGCAGACTTAATCAGCCGCTTTTACGTGCGAGTGATTGCCAATGACCAGCCGGGCGTGATTGGCAAGCTGGGTACCTGCTTTGGCTGGCATGATGTCAGCATTGAGTCAGTGGTACAGATTAGCCGCCAGAAAGAACTGGCTGAGATTGTGGTGGTAACGCACGAAGTTCAAGAGGGCAACCTACAGCGGGCCTTAGAAGAAATTCGTACCTTTAAGGAAATTTTGGACGTTCCTAGCCTGCTGCGGGTTTTGTAAACTGAGCGATGCCGTTCATTGTCGGAGCCGAGCTTTGGAACTGGTGGCAAACAGCGCGTCAGCAAGCGTCCCAAAACGCGATCGATCCCGCCGAAGCTGACTGGCTTTTGCGAGCGGTGACGGGGCTGGATGCCCTGGCGCTGCGGCTGGCTACCTTTAAAGAAAAATCTCAGGTTAACTGCGATCGCTCCTTAGCAGAACTCAAGTATCTCTGGCAGCAGCGCGTAGGCGATCGCGTTCCAGTCCAGTACTTAGTCGGTCAGGTATGCTGGCGGGACTTGACGCTGCGGGTAACGCCAGACGTGCTCATTCCCCGTCCGGAGACTGAGCTGATAGTTGAAATTGCTGCCGAGCTGGTTGCTCAAAGTGCTATGGCCACGCAGCTTCGCAGCGGCCTCTGGATTGATCTGGGTACAGGCAGCGGGGCGATCGCCTTGGGGCTAGCGACTCTATTTCCCCAGGCTGAGATTATTGCTACCGATGTCAGTGCCAAAGCGTTGGCGATCGCCCAGGAAAATGCGGCCAGAAACGGTTTGGGCGATCGCATCCAGTTTTTGCAGGGAGCCTGGCTAGAACCGGCAAGAAAGCTTAAAGGCCAGGTTGCAGGACTGATCTCTAACCCACCGTATATCCCCTCTGACACCGTCTTAGCCCTAGAGCCTGAAGTCACGCGCCACGAACCTCACCTGGCTTTAGATGGCGGCAAAGATGGCCTAGACTGCATTCGTCACTTAGCAACGGTCGCGCCTTCCTACCTGCAGTTGGGTGGCCTATGGCTGGTCGAAATCATGCAGGGACAGGGACAGGCCGTATCAGAAATTCTGTTGGCGACAAACAGCTATGAGCAAATCCAGCTTCATTACGATTTAGCGGGCCGCGATCGCTTTGTCAGCGCTACCTGCAAGCTTTTGCCTCATCATAGTTAAAGGAGCTATCTTCTCTAACCTGATCGCTGATATAAATTTCAACCCTTTCTTTGCCTTTACCGCCGGTTTTTCGCTTTAGCCTCACTTCGCCGACTTCACTAGTTTTTCTGATGTGGGTACCGCCACAGGGAACTTGGGCAAACCCATCTACTTTCCAGTATCGTTGTTCAGCTTTCTCATCGCTAAAAGCGCTAATAACAGCTTGATCAGATTCAACAAGCTGATTGGCATCGGCTTGGATTTGGGGGAGTATCTCCGCCAGACTGTGAGGCCATAAAAACTCTATTCTCGCTTTGCGTTCAGAAATGTGAGCACCTATTTTTTCAATACCAGGAATCAGTTCCAGCACGACTTCTGCCGCAAAGTGTAGACGCATCAGCCTATAGCGTCGTGGCCAGTCAATGCTCATTCTGACAGAATCACCGGACTTCAAGTGATGACTATTTCCCAGAGTATAAACAATTGTTTTTTCTTGCTTGGTTGCTTGTAGAACTTGATAGCCCCCGATTGTACCAAAATCGCTCTCCTGACCTCCCGAAAATGCGTAGAAGATAGTCTCTTTAACCGTTATGTCAGGCCCTTCAACCTTCGTAACTTTAGTAGATAAATCTGTGAGATAGGGATTTTCCCAGAAAACCTTGTGGGTCATCAACTGCACCAAAGTATTGACTTGTGTAGTGGTTTTCTAGAGCGTAACGAGCAGGAAAACTATTTGTCTTGAACAAAATTGCTTTGTCAAGATTAGCAAAAGCGATTACTTAACAAATTAAAATCCCTGAGTTCTTCGCGAGAACTCAGGAATCTGACGCCAGATTATGCCTTGATTCAGCAATACCTAAACGATTGGTGGATAAGGCAGTAGACAATTAAACACCTGCCCTGCCTTGGCATAAATGAGATATCAGAGACTAGTGGGCTGACACGCCTCAAATGGTGCAAATGATCAATAGGCTAAAACCCTTGGATTCGGTGCGTTACGCTGCGCTTTTCTACTATGCCCTTCGGGCTATACAGCACCCTACTTCATTCTCCATTTTAGCTGTGTCGCGCCACTAGAACCGTCGGTGGAGAGCACGACTATCTATTCGTGACTGGCTTCGCTGTTGGCTAAACGTTCTAGGGAAATGCGAGCCGCCGCAGACACCTGGGGATGGGGATCGCGCTCTAGAAACTTGAGGGCGGGTTCAGTTTTTTCACTGGGCAGGTTTGCTAGGGCTTCGGCTAAGCGCTGTCGTACTAGCCAGTCCTCAGATTGAGCAAACCTGAGAATATCCTCGACGGCGCTGGTGTCTTTGATTTCGCCCAAAGCCGCGATCGCTGCCTGCTGCATTACGACTTCGTCGCTGTTGAGCGCCTCGATTAAAATGTCGTGGGCGCGGGGATCTTTCAGGTTGCCTAGAGAGACTGCCGCACTAAAGCGCACCAGCCAGTCTGTTTCTTCGTAGAAAGCATGGGACAAAGCTTCAAAAGCACGGGGATCTTCTAAGTAGCCCAGCGCACCGGCAGCATCAGCCCGGATACCATAGTCCGGATCGCTCTCTAAAATATTGACCAGTACGTCATAGGTCTTCTCGTCAGGCTTCACTCCCAGGGCAAACACCGCCATCGATCGCACCTGCAAGTTCTTTTCGTTCTCAACGACTTTCCTAATTAAGGGAGCTGCGTCAGTGGCCGAGACGTGGCGCAGTGCTGCCAGCGCCAGCATCCGATCCTTAGAATTGTCGCTCTCTAACTGAGTGGAAAGTTCTTCGAGATTCGGTGCGTTCATAGCAGCCCCCGTTACAAATATTTACACTAGGTTCATTATAGGAGCCCAGTGTGTTCAAAGAGGTCTTCACTCAGGTGAGTAA
>JAAHIC010000689.1 GCA_010671965.1 Leptolyngbya sp. SIO4C5 | reverse complement strand
GCGAGCAGGCGTAGACTTGACCGAGATCCGCGATCGGGTGGCTCAGCTGGTTGAAATCAAACCTGAGATCAACTATAAACAGCGCGAATCAGGCACAGCAGGCAGCTACAGCCGCACGATGTCGCATCCGGTTGCAGCGATCGCAGAAACACTCTGACATTTGACTGATAAATCCCAGCGTTCCCTTCGCGCCTGGAATTTGAAAGACATCCGCCGGCCCGTTGCCCCGCACCGAAGACTCCACTAAACCCCAGCGATCGCGCACCTGCTGCCGAATGGTTTCAGAATCTATCCAACCCTTTTCACCAAACAAAAAGCTATTGCCAATCGGCATAAACTCAATAAAGCGCACATGCCACTCCCGCTCTAGGGTCAGCGCCGCCAAGTCCATCACTTCATGATCGTTGATGCCAGGGATCACCACCACGTTCAGCTTCAGCGGCGTAAATCCTACCCGATGCGCCGCCTGAATTCCCTGCCAAACCTCGTACCAGCGCGATCGCCCCCGTCCGCCAATAATCTGCTGAAAAGTTTGAGGATCGAGCGAATCCAAGCTGATGTTAATCCGGCGTAAGCCCGCCTGATAGAGCGCCTCGGCCTTATCTGCTAGCAAAAAGGCATTCGTGGTCATGGCTAAATCTTCGGTTTGAGGCAGCGCGGCGATCGCCCGCACAATCTCCACCACATCCGGACGCAGCAGCGGTTCCCCCCCCGTCAGCCGAAACCGGGTAAAGCCCAGGGGCAGGAAAACAGCTTTAATCAGAGTCAGCAGTTCGTGCGGCGTCAGCCAGTCCTGCTGTAGGACATAGGCCAAATCCGCTCCCTCCGGCATACAGTACTGGCAGCGAAAATTGCAGCGATCGATTAGGCTAATGCGCAGGTAGTCGATGCGGTTGGGCATAGGTGGGAAAGAGAGGGGACCAAGAACAGAAGAATGGGCTTGCCGGGAGCGGAGTTGAATGCAAATGAGAAAGTTTTTGTAGCCGCGTTGTCGCGTTAGCGTAACGCATCGGGGTTCAACTCTTTAAGCCCTAGTTTAGCAACATCCCTATTTCTAAAGTTATGACCGCTAATCCTGAACAACTAGCTGGGCCGCGCCCAGGCTACACCCTACCCGTGTTTGCCTGCGCCGGGGCGATCGCAGCGCTGCAGCATCTCCAGGGGCAAGCGGCAGCAGAAAAGGTTGCGGTGAATTTGGTCAATCCAGAGCGCATGGCAGAGATTCCGGTAGAGTCAGTGGCCAGCCTGCCGGATGGGTCAGCCCTGGCAATGACGCGCAGCGATCCGGGGGATAACCTAGACCTGACGCGGGGGACACCCATTTGGGCCGTGGTGGGCTGGGCCTCAGCCGGGCAGACGGAAGCGATCGCCCTGGTAGGAGGCGAGGGCATTGGTCGGCAGCAGCAAAGCGGCGCCGCGGCTATTTATAGCTACGCGCGGCGGCTGTTTCAGGAAAATTTGGCCCCGCTGCTGGCAGACGGGCAAAAAATTCAGGTGACGATTATTCTGCCAGCGGGGAAAGCGCTGGCTGAGCGTACGTCAAACGCGGCTTTTGGCGTAGTCGAGGGCCTATCGCTTTTAGGCACCAGCGGCATTGCCCAGCCCCTCAGCGCTCCGGGGCAGCTCGCCGCTTTTCGCCAGGAACTTCAGCAAAAGGCGCAAAGCTACGATACCTTGGTCTTTTGCGTTGGCGAGAATGGCTTAGACCTGTCGCTGCAGCTAGGCATTGCCGCCGATCGCCGCCTTAAAACCGCTAACTGGCTAGGGCCGCTGCTGGTGGAGGCGGGACTACAGGGAATTCAAGCAATCTTGCTGTTTGGCTACCACGGCAAGCTGATCAAGCTGGCAGGCGGCATCTTTCACACCCATCATCACGTGGCCGATGGGCGGCAGGAAATCTTAGCGGCCCACTGTGCTGCTCAGGGATTGCCTACCGAGATTGTGCAGACCGTTCTCGGCAGTGCGACAGTGGAAGCAGCCTTGACCTACTTGCGCCAGCCTGAGGCAGCGGGCGCAAACCGGACGAATGCGGTTTATGGAGCGATCGCGCAAAAAATTGACCAAAGAGCCGCTGCCTATATCCGCAAACAGGCCAATACCCAGGTGGCGGTGGGCAGCATTTTATTCGATCGCAATCGGCAAATCATTATTAAAAGCGATCGAGGCGCTCAGATTTTAGCGAAGATTTGCTACTCTAGTTAAAACATTTTTTTACATTGTCATCTGTAGCTGGCTGATGAGTAGATACGCATCAGCTTCTTTTTATACTCAGTTTCAATCGTTTTACTTTCAATTCTTGGCTCCGCTCTGGAGCTAGCTGCAAGCTTAGTGGGACTAGCAGATTCAACTGATTTCTAGGCCGCACCCGCCCTGAGCAGGTTGAATCGAATCCAACACAGGTAATATTAGATACCGCTAGCACTGCCCCAAACCGCAAGCAGGCTCACCCGGTCACTCTACAAATTTGCCGTCTCTTTTAGCGTCGTCCCCCCAAAAGCCCTGAAATCGCTCTTACCGCTCAACTGCTTGTTCCGTTCACTTCTACCCTAGGTTTAAACCCGTGACTCTTCAAACTGAAAGCGCAACCCCTCCTGTTTCTCCCAATCTCCGAGATGTCAATCGGCAAATGCTGATCATCCTAGACTTTGGCTCACAGTACTCCGAGCTGATTGCGCGTCGCATCCGCGAAACTCAGGTTTATTCTGAAGTTCTTTCTTATCGCACTACGGCTAAACAGCTAAGACAGCTCAACCCCCAGGGCATTATTCTCTCCGGTGGCCCTAGCTCGGTTTACGATACCTACGCGCCTCACTGCGACCCGGCAATTTGGGATTTGGGCATTCCGATTTTGGGCGTCTGCTATGGTATGCAGCTCATGGTGCAGCAGCTTGGCGGTCAGGTGGAGCGAGCTGAGCGGGGAGAGTATGGCAAAGCCTCGCTGTACATTGACGATCCCACTGACCTGCTTACGAACGTAGAAAACGGCTCTACTATGA
>JAAHIC010000688.1 GCA_010671965.1 Leptolyngbya sp. SIO4C5 | reverse complement strand
GCCGTCAGGCGGTTAATGAGCTGGCCTCACAGCTACGCAAAGAGGTGGGCGATCGCATTGACCAGCATCTTGATAGCTATTTGGATATTCCCTATGTGGTGACGCAAACCAGCGTCAACGCTATTCAAGTTGATGGCGTCAGTTTACAAAACCAAAGTCAGCTAGAGAAATTCCTGTGGCAGCAGTTACAGGCATTCAATATTAACTACATCCTGGTGGGATTCGAGAACGGCAACTATACGGCAGCAGGCTCTTTTGACAACAATCCCATTACCTTTGACCTTGTGTCTCCTCAGACTCAAGACGGTAGCAATCACGTCTTGTTTTGGGAAACTAACCAGCAGGGCAATCGGACTGAAATTATCGCCGATGGTGGCCCCTTCGATCCCAAAGATGAAGACTGGTATGTTGCAGCCATTCAGAAAGAGGGAGCCACTTGGAGTCCGGTCTATAACTGGCTGGTGGAACCCTACAACTTAGCGATCGCCTATGCTCATCCCATCTACGATGACGCTAACAATCGCATTGCCGTTCTGGCAGCCGAGCAGCATCTAGCCCATGTCAGCAATTTCTTACAAAATCTGCGCGTCAGTCCTTCCGGGCAGGTATTTATCATCGAGCGCGACGGTCTGCTGATTGGCAGCTCTGCTGACGAAATGCCCTATGAAGTGATTGACGGAACGCCCCAGCGCCTATCGGCGGCGCGCAGCCAAAATCCCTTAATTCAAGCTACAGCCCAATACCTGACCGCAAGCTTTGCCGATCTGGGTCAGATTCAGACAGTCCAGCAAATCAGCTTTGACATTGAAGGCAAAAAGCAGTTTGTGCAAATTTCTCCCTGGCGCAGCGATCAGGGACTTGATTGGCTGGTGGTGGTGACAGTACCAGAGGCCGACTTTATGGGCCAGATTCGGCGCAACACTCAGACCACCATTTTGCTATGTTTGGCAGCTTTGGGAGTCGCTACGCTATTGGGAATTGTCACTTCTCGCTGGATTGTCCGGCCTATTTTACGGCTCAATCAGGCATCTCAGGCGATCGCTTCGGGCAATCTGAAGCAGACAGTTGCCGAAAATTCAGCCGTGGCCGAACTCAACACCCTGGCCGCTTCTTTTAATCAAATGGGACAGCAGCTTCAAGACTCTTTTATTGCCTTGGAGAAAGCAAACCAAGAATTAGAACTGAGCAACGCCGAGCTAGAAAATCGGGTGCGGCGGCGAACTAAAGAACTTTCTCAGGCACTCAGTCATTTACGCGAAACTCAAACTCAGCTAATCCAAACTGAGAAGATGTCTAGCCTGGGCCAGATGGTGGCGGGACTCGCTCATGAAATTAACAATCCCGTCAGCTTTATCTACGGCAATATTCCTTATGCCAGAGAATACGTTAACGATCTGCTTGCTCTGCTCACTCTATATCAGCAAATTTATCCCCAGCCAGAAACCTCTATTCAGGCCAAGACCGAGTCAATTGATTTACCTTTTCTGGTAGAGGACATTCACCGCCTGCTAGATTCCATGCAGGTAGGCTCAGAGCGCATTTATGAAATTATTCAGTCGCTCCGTACCTTTTCCCACTTAGATAAATCAGCCGTCAAAGCAATTGATATTCATCAGGGCATTGACAGCACGCTAAAACTGCTGCAAAATCGCCTGCGGGCTAAGCCCTCCCAGCCGAAGATTCAGGTCATCAAGCAATACGGTCAGATCCCATTAGTGGAATGCTATGCAGGGCAGCTGAACCAGGTGTTTATGAATCTGCTCGGCAACGCTATTGATGCTTTAGACCAGCGACGCTGCCAAGACAATGCTCAGCCTACGATTACGATCACGACGGCAATTACGGCCTCCGACAAAGTCCTGATTTCGATTTCAGACAATGGTTCAGGCATCAAGGCTGACATTGGCGATAAGCTGTTTGATCCCTTCTTCACGACTAAGGAGGTAGGGGAAGGCACCGGACTCGGCCTGGCCATCAGCCATCAGATTGTGACCCAACACCACCAGGGACAGCTTTATTTCGAGTCAGTTTTGGGCGAAGGGACAACCTTTTTTGTTCAAATCCCCCTGAAAAAATTGCCTTCTAGCCCACTGGCCAAGCTTGGCTAAAAATACAGTTTTGACCACCACCAATCTACTCTCGAACTTAGGTTATCTTTACAATTAGTTACAATCAACTATCGTTCGGGAAAGAGTTTGTGGAACTTTTTGAGCCGCTAGGGTCAGTTAATGCGCTCGTCGTCGGGGCCAGTCAGGGGATTGGGCTGGGCTTTGTCAATCAGCTTCTCGCGCAGACAAAAGTGCAAACCCTCTACGCTACCTATCGTCGCTCAGAAACGGCAGCGGGTCTGATGGCTTTGGCCGCCAAGAGCGATCGCCTCAAACTGCTGCAGGTTGACGTTACCCAAGAAGAGCAAATTATTGCGGGGATCCAACACATACAGCAGCAGACGCCAAAGCTACACTGGGTGATCAACTGCGTCGGGATTTTGCACGAAGGCGATTTGAAGCCAGAAAAAGCGCTGCGACAAATCGATCCTGACCAGCTCCTACATTATTTTCAGGTCAATAGCCTACCCACTATTTTGCTCGCTAAGCATCTGCTGCCTCTACTTCAACATGGCGATCGCAGCCTATTTGCGGCCATCTCAGCCAAGATCGGCAGTATTGGTGATAACCGGCTCGGCGGCTGGTACGGCTACCGGGCGTCTAAGGCAGCTCTCAATATGTTTATGAAAACTGCGGCTATTGAATATAGCCGCAAAAGCCCCAAAACAATTTTGTCCGTGCTGCATCCCGGTACCACAGACACGAAGCTATCTCAGCCTTTTCAAAATAATGTGCCACCGGACAAACTATTTTCCGTCGAGCGGACAGTGACGCAGCTAATCAGCGTGATGATGCAGCTTGATGAAGCTGATAGCGGCGAATTCTTTTCTTGGGATGGCAGCCGTCTGCCCTGGTAGGGGCTATGGGCTAGTGCGATTAGCTCCTACCAGGGA
>JAAHIC010000687.1 GCA_010671965.1 Leptolyngbya sp. SIO4C5 | reverse complement strand
CTGCGATCGAATTCGCAGGCCCATCTCGATAAAACCGTTAGCAGATGAGTTCACCTGATTGAGTAGAATCAAATCAGGAACGTCTGTAGCGTCTTTCATCCGAGCGATCGCATCTTTTTCTTCTAGTGTAACAATGACATCAAAACCTTCATTCTCTAAGTTGTGACGCAACAAAGGACGGGTTTCATCATCCATTTCTACAAGTAGAATTTGAGACGCTTTTGCTTCAAAATTCGCCATTAATTATGCCAGAAAAGTACATACATGAAATTAATTAGCTGCGACTATCTTCTTTAATTGAAATTTCACTAACTATTGACAACTTATCAGAGAACTAAACTATAAAGTTGGGAAAATTAAGTTCGTTCGATATTTAATAGTTGTACCTAATACTATTAATAAAGCCAGGGTGACTGATGCTGACCCAGCAGGCGATTATATTCCGCTTGGACTGTCGCAAAACACTCGCAGCTAGCGGCTTCTAAACCTGGTCGATCAATAATTTTTACAAAGCCGCTGCGATACTGAATTAATCCCTGACTTTGCAGCTTCTGGGCGGCCTGCGTCACACCCGCTCGGCGGACACCCAGCATATCAGCCATAAATTCCTGGGTTAATCTCAGCTCACTCAACTCTGTTCGTTCACTGGCTTCTAGCAGCCAGCGAGCTAGACGTTGTTCCAAAACATGGAGTCGATTGCAGGCTGTAGTTTGGGAAATTTGGGCAATGAGTGCCTGAGTATAGCGCAGTAGAATATCGCGCAGTTCCTTATTGGTATCGAACTCTTCTAGCAGCGGCTTGGCCGGGACTCTAACCGCCTCGCCTGCAATTTGCACAATATATTCTGTTTGAGTCGTCTCGTTGCCGCCCATGAAGGCATTGACACCTAAAATTTCACGATTGCCAATCACTCCGGTTTCGGCAGTGCTGCCGTTGTCCATCGTAATGGTGACTGAAATTAAGCAGCTAAGCGGGAAATAGAGAAATTCCAGGACGTTTCCTGGCTCATGCAGAAGTGTCCCTTGTTCAAGGGATATTTGTGTCAGATGGGGGTCTAATTTCTCGTAAAGCTGAGGAGACATGACTGCTAGCAGTCTGTTTTGACGTATCAAGTATTTAGCCTCAGAAGATCTTGTGATGCTTCCTAACCCTATTTGAAAGCTCTGCTGATTGCAAACTAACTTATTAAAGGGCTACAGAACCCATCAACGAGTCAGAGAAATAATGCTTGAAATTAAGTCATCAAAATCAAATGGCTTGGCAATATGGTGACAGAATCCAGCCGCGATCGCCTGTTTACGATCGCGGGGCCAAGCAGAAGCTGTTAAGGCAATAGCTGGAATACTTAACTTTAACTTTCTCTTAATTTGACGAATCAGCGTACAGCCGTTGGTATCAATTAAGCGCAGTTCACTAATTAAAATATCAGGCTGAATTTGTTCAAGGATTTCTAAAGCTTCTTGAGCAGTGGCAACAACAATTATTTCTGTGCAACCATATTGTTCAAAAACAGTCTGTAGTAAAAGCAGAGAATCTGGATCACTATCTATAGCAAGAATACGGATTCCAGCTAAGGCTGAGCAGTCATCACTTGTAGACACTAAGCATTCGCTTGGCATAGGTCTTTTCCTCAGACATAATCCTGTAGATGCTTCTTAAAGCTAAAATGCTATCGCTCACTATTTCGATGTCTAAAGCCTGATCAAATGCACGCTATTTAAGTACGCGAATAGAGTATCGTCACCTTTTGCAGGAATGCCGTACGAAACCGTACGATTCGACGCAAATGTCATCAAAACTCGACTGATCTTAATAATCAAACAAGATTAAAGGACGCGAATCCCTTGAAATAGCCCCCAGCAGACCTGAGCCAGGCGGTCAAGATCCAGAGTTTCGAGGCGATCGCTGGGCTGGTGATAGTGAGGATTGCGCAGATTGGCCGTGTCCGTGACCAAAATGGCCGCATAGCCCGCATCCCAGAAAGGGGCGTGATCGCTGCGGCGGGTATCAGGCAGCAGTTGGCCTCGCTGTCCGGCGGGGAGCCACCAGGCAGGCACACCAGCCCCAGAGACTTGCCGAGACAGACGGATCAGATCAAAGAGCGATCGCCAATTGCCAATTAGCCCGATAAAGTTGCCGCAGTTGGGGAAAAAATACTTCAGTCCGGGAGGATAGCGTTGTGAACCGGGCCTATCGTCGTAATAGCCCAACATTTCTAGAGACAGCATCAGCCGCAGAGGCTGGCCTGACTGCTGCAGTTGCTCTACGCAGAATTGACTGCCTGCCAAGCCATATTCTTCTAAATCAAAGGCCATCAGCGTTAGCGGCGATCGCCCCGGCTGCCCAGACCAGAGACGAGCCAGTTCCAGCAAAACAGCGACCCCAGAGGCATTATCATCCGCACCGGGGGAGTTAGGCACCGTATCGTAATGCGCCCCCACCAAGATCGGCCAAGCTGCGGAATTTCTAAACCCATTCCCCTCAGGGACAGCCGCACTCGGCGGCAAATCCAGCCTCCAGTTGATATGGCTGCGGCCCTGAAACTCAAACTGCTGAGCCTTGACAGACTGCCACTGACCTAGCTGCTGCTGAATATACTGCCGAGCAAACTGGTAGTGAGCCGTGGCAAAAAACGGATCGCGTGGCTGAGACAGTTGCTGTAAATGCGCCTGTAGCTTATCTTTCAGCTCTATTAGGCAAATCTGACTAACCCAAAACTAAATTCAGCGAACTGGCCGACCCTATCACCTATCTGCAATGTCTATCATCAGGGAGATCTGCTGGTCTGTGTTTTAGGTCACACTAGACAACACTTTGTCCTCACAAGGCGATCGCCTAAAGAGCGGTAAAGTCTACCTTGTCCGGGTAAACTCTATTCGGCAGCACCGATCCCAAGCTGACATAAAGTTGATACACTGCTAATCTCTGATTCTGCATCATAGATTACAAAAGTGAGTTTAGACAGTCAAGGTAGACTTTACCGCTCTTTAGGCGATCGCCTTG
>JAAHIC010000686.1 GCA_010671965.1 Leptolyngbya sp. SIO4C5 | reverse complement strand
CCTTCCATCTTAACCATTATGCGCGACAGCTTGACGTGCATGAAGCACTGCTGGAAGCTCGGCGCTATCTGCAGTCAGAAAAGCATTTAACTTATCCCTCCGCTTACCTAGTGCCGTCACTGTTTCGGCATCCAGACGGTGAACTGTTGGCGATCGCCCCCCAAGACTGGAAAAGCAAACTGCAGCGCTGGCTACCAGGACGCCGGCAGGCAGCCGCGATTGCCTCGGTAGCTGTGCTCAGCCTGATACCAGGTGTGCAAAAGTCACTGCTAGGAGGACGGCTATTGACCCAGGCGGTCTACCGTCAGGTCACCCAGCAGTTGCCAGCGGCTCAGCTCCCCCCTGTCGTGCTGGTGCAAATAGACAATGAATCGGTACGCAAGTCACCGCTGCTCGGTCAGCCCAATCCAATTAATCGGCAGTATCTTGGCGATTTATTGGCAGCGCTGGTTGAACTAGATGCTCAAGTTATTGGCATAGACTACCTGTTAGATCGCCAACAGCCTGAGGACGCCTATCTAACCGCAAGGCTTCAAACGGCAGTGGATCAGTCGGCTCCCTGGCTGATTTTTGGCTCTATTTGGCAAGAGGGGCAGGAAGTTGGTGTCAATACTGAAATCGCTGGGCCAAGCTGGAGCTTGCAGGGCTATGCAGAGGCAATTAAGTGGCATTTGGTTTTGCCTTGGGAACCCGGCAGCTGTGCTGATAGCTGTCCTTTTACCTACCTGATGGCACTCGCTCAGCTATACCATCAAACTACTGAACCAGCACAGCAAATACAGCCAGCCCGACAGCGGCAGGAAGATTTGAAGACAGACTTGCTTGAGGCGATCGCGGCGCAGCCAGAGAATGAATCCCTGCAGGCACTCTATCACCTGCAATATTCTCGGCTCGCACTGCTCTCTTACTGGCTGTATCAGCCCTGGTTTCAGCCCATTGTCGATTTTTCGATTCCGCCAGATCGGGTATTCACGCCTATTTCGGCTTATGAGGTGTTGGCGTCGCCGCAGCAGGTGGCCGCTCGCATTGAGGGCGAACAGCAGGTGGTGCTGGTGGGGGCAGGAGGCTATGGTTCAGCGGGGGGCGATGACTGGTCAGACGTGTCAGCGGTACCGCTGGCGATCGCTTACTGGCGGCAACAGTTCCCGGACTGGGCTGGGTCCAAATATTTCACGGGCAGCGAAGGCAATGCCTACATGGTGCATCATCTGCGGCGCAATCATTGGGTGATACCGATTCCCGATTTGGGGATAATCGGCTTAGCGGCGATCGCTGGCGCTGGAATTGCTCAGGTCTGGCCCCCTCACCGCTGGGGTCTTTTAGCGCTAGCTACGGCAACTGCTGGCTATAGCTTGGTTTGTTTACAGCTTTTTGTGACCGCAAATTTAGTATGGCCCTGGCTGCTACCTAGCATCACTGTTTGGATTTATCTACTCCCTAATTTGAGGAAACGCTATGACTAAACTACCGATGACAGTTTTAGGACTACTAGTATTAGTCACGCCAGTGGCAGCTGATGGCGGCATGCCCTTCAAAGCCGCGATCGCTCAAAGAGAACCGACTGCTGCTGAAACAGTGGACGCAGCAAACGGTGATTCACTCCTGCAAAATCAGTTTTTAGACTGGCTGTGGGGACGAGGCGGACACCCCCCCGGAGCGGGAAGAGGTGAACCGTTAATTACGCGCGGCGGCTTCTGCGTTGTGGTTCCAGCAACAAACGAAGGAGTTATGGAAACTTGGAGCGATCGCCCGGTGTTTGTAACCAATATTGGACATGGCGGCTTGGAAGTTATCTCACAAGCTGATTCAGAGTTAATCTGGAGCCATCTGCCGACACAAGAGAGCTTTGTGCGCTACGAGGGCCAGCCTTTGCAACGAGGTGAAACTTATATCGCTAGAATCTCCAACCCGCTGCTTTCCCGTTCAGCGCCGCGCGAAATCAGGTTTAAGGTATTAGCAGAAACGCAGGCGATCGAGCAGGATCTAGAGCAGCTAGAAGCGGAGCTAATTGCGGCAGGGGAAACGGTGGAATCGCTAGTGCTAAAGCGGGCGGATTATTTCTGGGAGCAGGGACTAATAGCGGATGCGTGGCGGGAGCTAGTAACGATTCAGTCGGTGTCGCCTACGGCGGCAATGGCGGTGGACAGTGGGCTGACGAGATTGTGTAATTTGAATGAGGAGTAAAATTTTCCTGAAGAAAGCGCTAGGCAGACAGCTTGCTCAGCAAGAATGATCCAGCAAAATCATCTCATAGCCAAAGCCAGATCCCTTCGACTACGCTCAGAGATCTGACACTCACTCAAAAGTGCATCGTGACAGAACAAGAAGGAGTTCTGAAATGTATTGCTTGAAGTCTCATTTTTTAGCTGCGATTTCTTTTAGTATTATCGTTCTATTAACACCTATAAAACTGCTGTCTTTAAAAGCTGGCTCAGCCAATGCCGCTGGTATCAGACTTGTCTCACCTGAATTAGAAAGACGGCAGAATGAAGAAAAGTTAAGAGAGCTTGAGAAGGTAATTCGTCTTTGCCAACTGGTAAATACTTGTACTGACGAAGCCGAACTCTTACGACAAGTTAGCAGTCTTCACTTTGAGCTTGGTCAGTATCAACAGATCATTTATCTATTCAGCCAAATTTTACAGGAAGAACGAGAAACTGGACTAACCAAAGCAGAAATATTAGGAGAGATGAGCAATGCTCACTTTAAATTAGGCCAGTATCAACAAGTTATTCACATTTTTAGTCAAGCGCTAAACGAAGCAAGAAAAGCTGATTCAGAACAATCTGAACAGCAGCTTCTAGAAGTTATGGCAACTAAACTCCAAGATTTTTGGAACTTCAAAGCAGGTTGTGGAGTCGTAGCGGACTTCGATCTAAGACAGCGCTATCAAGATGGCGAAATTTCTTGGCAGGAAGTGATTGAAATAGCTGAAGTTAATCTTTTTGTTGGGAAGGAAATACAAAATCGCGTTGTTGAAATAGACAGTTTACATAGTTTGGG
>JAAHIC010000685.1 GCA_010671965.1 Leptolyngbya sp. SIO4C5 | reverse complement strand
CAGGCCGCTGCCGGTACTGCCGGGCCAGATAGTTATAGTAAGCGTTGAGCCGCCGTTCCATTTCGTAGAACGGGTTATAGATGGGCAGCTCCCTAGCGGGCGGGCCTGCGGGGATGCCGGTGGGCGCGCCGCTACAATAGTGCCGTCTTTAATAGCAGTCGGATCTTCCACGGGGCGCATGATGACAATATCGCCCTCATCAATTAAGGCATCAATCATGCTGTCTCCCCGGACTCGGAGGGCAAAATCCTGTGGTTTCAGCGGCAGCATCGCTAAATCTAGACGTTCTACCGTATCTGTAAAGGTTTCTACCAAAGAACCGGCGGCAATAGCCCCTAAAATGGGAACGCCTTTAGCCTCGTCTACAATTCTGATGGTGCGGGCTTTTCCTTCAGTCCAGTCGATATAGCCTTTGGTTTTGAGATGGTCGAGGCGGCTTTGAATGGGAGCAGGCGATCGCAGTCCCATCGCTTTCATCATCTGGCGAATTGAAGGGGAATGCTGATTGCGGCGAATGTAGTCTACTAGCCACTCGTAGAGTTCTTGTTGAGCTTCAGTTAGGGCTTCCATATAACTCACCGCCTAAAGTGTAGGGACATTAATAAGAACAAGCGTACCAACAAAATTGATGAATGTCCATGACAAAGCATTAATTTTTCACAGACCTAGCCGGAACCTTTCCCCGGTTTACTCCATCTCTTTTAAAGAATCAGGGCGCAATCTGCTCGATCGCGCCCTGACAAACTCTCAATTTTGGGTCAAACCTCTAGCGGATATACTCCTTCAGAACGCTGTTGCGGTTAGGATGACGCAGCTTCCGTAGCGCTTTGGCCTCTATTTGGCGGATGCGCTCGCGGGTGACATTGAAAATTTGACCAATTTCTTCTAAAGTCTTCATGCGGCCATCATCTAGGCCATAGCGTAGCCGCAAAACGTCGCGCTCACGCGGGCTGAGAGTGCCTAGCACGCCCTCTAAATCTTCTCGCAGCAGGCTTTTAGAAACCTGGTCTTCCGGGGTTTCACCATCTGACTCAATAAAGTCGCCTAGACGAGAATCTTCTTCTTTGCCGATGGGCGTTTCTAAAGAGATCGGTAGCTGGGCTGATTTAGCAATAAAGCGCAGCTTCTCGATCGTCATCTCCATCCGCGTCGCAATCTCTTCCTCAGTAGGCTTACGGCCTAGCTCTTGAGACAGCAGCTTGGTGGTTTTCTTGATTCGAGAAATCGTTTCGTACAGGTGAACCGGCAGGCGGATGGTGCGAGACTGGTCAGCGATCGCCCGGGTAATGGCCTGACGAATCCACCAGGTAGCGTAGGTTGAAAATTTGTAGCCTTTCTCGTGATCGAACTTTTCAGCCGCCCGGATTAGGCCCAAGCTGCCTTCCTGAATCAAATCTTGGAAAGACAGTCCTCGGTTCATGTACTTTTTAGCGATCGAAACCACTAGCCGCAGGTTAGACTGCACCATCTTGTCTTTGGCCCGGCGACCAATATGCAACCGCCGCCGGAAAGCAGGTAGAGGCATCTCAACGGCCTGCGCCCATTCTGAATCGTTGGGTTCACGCTCCAGGGCATCCATTAGCTCGTCTCGAATCCGCTCTAGAGCCAGCAGATCGGCAATTTTACGAGCGAGTTCAATTTCCTCTTCAGCTCGCAGCAGGCGGATTCGGCCAATTTCTTGTAAGTACAGGCGAATCGAATCTTCGGTGTAGTGCTTTTTCTTCGCCTGACTGCGACGGCGCGTTGTTTTAGCTTTAGTCGCTTTTGCAGTTGGCTCTGATTCGGCTTGAGGATCAAAACCCTCGTCCCCATCGTTATCAAGCAAGAGTTCAAGTTCGTTCCCAGGCTTGATGGTTCCGAGTACGTTGTTCGCTTGGGTCATGCCGCGTTCCTCATGCTCCTTATCGTTCAAAAGTGCAAAATCAATGCAAAGTCAAGGTGTTGATGCTCACTAACCTAGGCTTCGTCGGCTGACGGCGTCAGGTAGACAAAGAGATTCAGCATCTCTCCGAAGGTAGAAGATCTTCGCTCCAGAGAACTTATATGTCTAACTCAGCTTAGCAAACCCTTCAGAGAACGTCCCACAAATCGCAGCTTGAAAGCGCTGCAGCGGACAAAAAGCCCTGAAAAGAACCAAGATTTTTTTAGTGTAGCGGTTATGACAAAAAATGCATCAAGCTCTTTGGCAATGATGCTTAGCTAAATTGGCGTTTAAGCAGATCGAAGTCAAGGAAGCATAACCTAGGGCAGATATTGGCCGCTATGCTACAAACCCAACTCAGCTTAGAGAAATTCTTGCGATGGAGTATCTGCAAAGCTTTTGGAGCTTACCTGCAAGCCTGTTTAGCCCAGGCTGACTGAACTAGCGAGGCTAAAACATCGCCACTTAGGGGCTTGACTAGGAATCCGTCTAAACCAGGATTGTCTTCTCGGTGCAGCCAGCTTGGATCGCTAGAGTCAGTCAAGGCCACAATAGTGACGTCAAAGTGATTGTTGGCTTTTTGGCGTAGCTCATCAATAAGCGCCTGCGACCAAGTCTGCTGATCGCCGCCCAAAATGATCAGGTAGGGCACAGACTGATTAACCTGAGCCAGCGCTTGATCCGCCGTATCTGCTACACAGACTGAACAACTCAGGTCTTCTAACGTCGTCTGAACTAGCTGTAAGTCTGTACAGGGCTGCTCTAAAAGAAGAATATATCCTTGGGTGAACTTCATTTTGGATTTAGATCGTTAAGCACAGCAAGAAGTTGAAGCATCAGGTCGATTCGGATCGGTTAAAAGTCTTTAGCAATTATTTGTTTTCAGAAATTAGCTCAAATGTTTGAAATTAGTGGACATTGGTCTTCTTTAGCTATCGTAAAACTGTAAAACCTTAGTTTCCCTTAAATTAACAGTGTCTGACGAACAGGCTGAGATTTTAATTGTCTTTACTTCAGGCCGAAAAATAACGTTTCAAACTTCGGCAAAGAAGAGGAAAATATTAAATTCTCAGCCTGTTCGA
>JAAHIC010000684.1 GCA_010671965.1 Leptolyngbya sp. SIO4C5 | reverse complement strand
TGGATGCTGTTCGAGAAGATGAGATTGTACGTCCAGCTACCGGAGATTGGGGAAGCTGCAATACGCTAACAACTTTACCCATAACGGCTGATTGCTACATGAAGATGCCAGATTTAGAAGCATCTCCTGCGTTTGATGGACAAGATCCACCACTCAACGATGTTAATTTCATCAGTGCCAAGCCTGTAGACTTCTATGCCGACCCTGATCGCCGTCCTCACGGCTTCCGGCTGAGAAACGGAATTGATATCAGCAACGGCAAAGAAAGACGCTCTGGAATGACTTTCGTGACAGACAACTCCGTGTACATTCAAGGGAACCTTAATCTACACAGCAGCAATGGCGAGCTGTCTGGTCTGCTCGAAGAATTCGAGAGTCCTCAAACCTTACTGGATGGCAAAGTCAAATTCGTTGACAAACCAAGCGATATTAATGGCAGTGATTTCTATAGCGGTCGTGAAACTACCAAACGCAATATTGGTAACTTTGCTGATGTAGAAGTTGATCACTGGCGTCCGGTAGAGATCATGGCAGATGCTATAACCATCCTGTCTGACAGCTTTAAAGATGGCAGCGTCGATCACTTCTTCATTCGACCATCGCCTACTTATCCTGCCAAGGCTCGGGGGCAGTACAATACCGTTATTGGTGAAGAGGCGACTTCTTATCTCAATGCCAACCGCTTTTACTTCGAGCAAGATGATGCTTCTCTCTTTACCTCAGATAAATGGGTGCATGAGATAGAGGGTGATGCATCATCTCCTATCTGGGTTGGCCGAGATGCTGAGTTTGCGATTCTTAATGGCTCAACGCCGATTGTCGGTTTTACAGGTGAAGAAGCGGGAGCTGCTGGAGATGCTTCCTATTTAGTCAACTTTGACATCAGAGATCTCTACCTCTTCAGACAAAACAATCAGATTCGTGCTAGCGATACCTACGTTAATGCGCTGATGATCTCAGGTATCGTACCTATGAGAGCAGGACAGGGATATGGCGGAATGCACAACTTTCCCCGCTTACTGGAGTACTGGGCTGACGTAGGGGAAGTTAAGGGAACTTCTGAGACTCTTTACTTATACGGCAGTTTATTCCAGCTCAACTTCAGCCGAGCAGCAACAGCTCCCTTCGACCAGGACGTATGGGAACCTAGCACAACGCCAGCAGACCCAGCAGTTGAAAAGAGCTTTTACTATGGTGCTGCTCAACGTAACTGGGGTTATGACGTGGCGCAGCTTTATGTCCCTCCCGGCCCGATCTCCAGCCGATTTGTGAACATACCGGAAGCTCGCAGTGAGTTCTACCGCGAACTCTCCGCTGATGATCCGTACATCCTCAACTTGCGCTGCGCTAGAGCAGAAGGTGAAAGTACGCCATTCCTCGACGATAGAAGAACCACAGGTGGACAAGATGTTTGTCCGCGATAGTCACATCGTCCACTTACTGCGATAGGAGGTTAGGCAACATGTTGCGCTCAGGGTCAGTCAAAACGTTTCTCAATCGCTTAGCTCGTCCAGCTCAAGGGGCAGCCCCTGAGTCAGGGCTGACGCTGATTGAATGCCTAGTCGCTATCATCATCATTGGCCTAACGGTCGGGGCAGTAACCCCTGCCCTCGTCATCTCTGTAGCCTCGCGCGTACAAAGCCAAAAAGCTAATCAAGCCCTAGAGATTGCTCAAGGCGAAATTGATCAAGTAAGGACTCTAATCGAGCGGGGTGACTATACGCTAACGGAGCTGAACGCCTCTGTTCCTTTTGTGTCAGTCACAGGCACAATTACCTACTCCACAGCAGCACAGGTACCCGTACCAACAAATAATCCTGTCCCTACGACAGACTACGATACTTATACTGAAACAAAGCAAATTGACTATGACGGAGATGGCGAAAACGATTATGCCGCTCAGGTCTTTCGAGTTGCAAACAACGCTGACGCTTCGACCGCCTTCACGATGGGCGTGCGGGTCTATGACTACGACGCGGCTTTAGACGCCAACAATCTAGGCAGCGATTCCACAGATACAGCTCGCTTAGGCGTAACAGGTAGCCGGGGGGAACGCGATCGCCTGCCGTTGGCAAGTCTGTATACTTCCATCGTGCGAGGTGAAGACAGCAACTCACTGTGCGATTACATCGAATACTTAACCAACTCCACACCGGATGACGATTATAGCTGCAACTAAACCATTGACCGATTTACACAGCTCATATATCTGACCTACTGCTATGTCTACCACGCCCTCTCAGCTTTGGCTTTTTCGTTTACTGATGAGCCTGCGCCGCTCTAGCAAAGCTGGGTTCACGCTGCTAGAGCTGCTCATTTCCATCATCATCGTTGGTATTATTATTTCTGGGCTGCTGTATTTAGTTGTTGAGATGCTACAGCTCGACCGCCGTGAGTTTGTGCTAAATCAGGTCAGCACTGATATGAACCGGGCGATGGACTATATCGCCAGCGATGTAGAAGAGGCAATTTATGTTTACTCAACGCCAACAGACATAATTTCTCAGCTTTCGTCTGACATCGATACGTCTACTGAGACACCTATCTTAGCTTTCTGGCGTCCGGAAGTCCTCGATCAAGATGAGCTAAATACTATAGAAGACTGTGATTTGCCTAAGTGTAGGATACTTAAAAAACGGCAGGCATTTTTGACACTTGTAGTCTACCTTCAAGAAAGCAATGAAGATAGCCCTATATGGAATGGCGAGACGCGGATTGTTCGTTATGAATTACCGAATTATACGAGCATAACGTCATCTCTGGATAAAGTTACGCCTGGTTACGCTGATCCGACATTGGATGAAACGCTTGCTGAAGAGAGTGATATCTTTAAAGCCTGGAAAGCTGATGGCAATACTGAGGGTACTAAGCAGGTTTTAGTAGACTCAGTAGATGTGTTGGCACCAGATGATATTGATGATGATGAAGCTGAATGCCCTAGTTCTGTCTATGAGCGATCGCCAACAGCACCCTCCGATGGTAAAAGTTTCTATGTCTGTGTCCCCTGTCGGACACAGACA
>JAAHIC010000683.1 GCA_010671965.1 Leptolyngbya sp. SIO4C5 | reverse complement strand
CTACTCGGTTCGTCGCTTCCTTAGGTCGCAGTGGGGGTTGATACTCACACCTGAAACTAGGGGTTAAAACAAACAGATCCCACGTAGATCACCTATTTACCGACATCCTCAAAGACATTCTAGGTGTAGCCGTTTAGACCGCTGCACCTTTACCTTGTCTAGGCGATCGCCTCACTCAAAAAATTTGCAATAGTTACCAACAGAAGCAAATAGAAGCAAAACGTAATAGGATTTATCTTGCCAGCACTTTCATCCTGACATTTTTTCTCCTATGACCGCAGTAGACGATAAAACCGTTGTCCGCGAATACTTCAACGCCAAAGGCTTCGATCGCTGGCGTCGCATCTATGGCGATGGCGAAGTTAACAAAGTCCAGCTCGATATTCGCAAGGGCCATCAGCAAACCGTGGATACCGTTATGGACTGGTTCACTGCGGACGGCAATTTAGCCGGATTGACCGTGTGCGATGCGGGCTGCGGCGTTGGCAGCCTCAGCATTCCGATGGCGGCAGCCGGGGCCAAAGTCTATGCCAGTGATATTTCTGAAAAAATGGTAGGTGAGGCCAAAGAGCGAGCACAGGCTGAACTCAGCCCGCAGCAGGTACCCACCTTTGAAGCCAAAGACCTAGAGCAGCTAGACGGACGCTATCACACCGTTATTTGCTTAGACGTGCTGATTCACTATCCCCAAGACAAAGCGGCTGAGATGATTCAGCACCTCAGTTCGCTGGCCGAATCGCGCCTGATCCTCAGCTTTGCCCCCAAAACTGTTTTCTATACCGTCCTCAAAAAAGTAGGCGATTTTTTCCCTGGCCCCAGCAAAGCCACCCGCGCTTACCTGCACCGTCAGGCAGACGTGGTGAAAATTCTAGAAGCCAACGGCTGGACGATTCAGCGCAGTGCCTTCAACAAGACCCAATTCTACTTTTCTCGCCTGTTGGAAGCGACCCGCTAGCAGGGCTAAGATAGGGGCGATATCTCTCTTTTCGGTTTGGCATGAAGAAACCCGCCCAGACAATCGGTTCAGGTTGCCTGCTCTTGATTGGTCTTTTCTTCTTAGGTTTATCTATAGTAATCGCTCTCGATCCGGAGAATGCTGACGATCGCGCTAACTCAGTAGCCGCTGCCGTTGTTTTCGGTGGGCCACCTTTGATCGCGGGGGGCTGGCTAGCTTGGCACCTCAGGCGACAGGAGCAGCAGGCTAAAGCGGCTGAGGCAGAAGCGCTACAGGTTCAGCTCCAGCAGATTTTCTTTCAGCTTGTAGCCGAAAATTCTGGCTCGCTCAGCGTGCTGCAGTTTGCTAGGGCAACGGGGATGTCAGGCACAGAAGCGCGGGCTTACCTAGACGATCGCGCTCAAGAATTTGGCGCAGATTTTAGCGTCGGTGAGCAGGGAGAATTTTTCTATCAGTTCCCCAGCAGGTAGTGTTCTGGTAGGAGCTTTTTGAAATGCTAAAAATCGTAGAAAAACAGTACTGCTGCTCATTGCATCCATCCATTTCAAGCTGACAGGCAAGTAGATATGAGGCGAGCTAAACAAATTTCAGCCGGACTGCTGCTGCTTGGTTTTTGGTGTTTGGCCAGAGCGGCTGAAACCGGACTCGATCGCAATCCGAATCGACTCGATCGCCGCGAAACTGTGCTGGCCGGACTGCTGCTGGGAATTCCAGCCGTTGGCTTTGGTAGCTATCTGGGGCTGGATGCCTATCTGCAGAAAAAGCGACAGGAGCGCGATCGCCTGCAGGGTATTTTCTTCAAGCTGGTGAAAGCGGGCAAGGGCAAGGTGGCCCCCCTGCGGTTTGCGATGGAAGCCAATCTCAGCGGGGAAATGGCTAAAGCCTATTTAGACGAGCGGGCTCGGATCTATGACGCTGACTTTCAGGTAGATGAGCAGGGGGGCGTTTCTTACTACTTCCATTTAGGGGATGTGGATACGCGCCTATTACGGCCCACGCCAGAAGTCACCTTTGACGTGATTTTAGAAGCCGTTCCTGAATACAAAAAGCGAGAAGTTGTTCGCACGGTGCAAAAGCTGACGGGCCTAAGCTGGAAAGAAGTAAAGGCCCTGATTCGAGACGTACCTCAGCCGATTCAGAGAGGAGCCTCGAAACAGACAGCAGAAGAATTTCGGCGGGAACTGGAGGCAGTGGGGGCGCAGGTAGCGCTGGTGCTGCGGGATTGAGAGGGCAAACGCGAAGACGCGGGCAGGAGGCGATAGAGAAGGTGGGGGAGACGGAGAAGGTGGGGGAGATAGAGAAGGTGGGGGAGATAGAGAAGGTGGGGGAGATGGAGGAGGAAGGCGATAGGATAATTTGGGTTGGGCGGGTCGACTGCTCTTAAGCTTGGGTGCTCAGAGCAGCTCAAACTTTAGAACTGGTGAAACTCAGATTTTTAAATCATGGCGCGAATTTTTCTGGTTTTGGCAGCAGTTTTGGGCGGTTTGGCGGTGGCAGGCGGGGCCTTTGGCGCTCACGCGCTGCGGGGACAGTTGGCGGCGCGATCGCTGGAAATTTTTGAAACCGGCATTCGCTATCAGATGTATCACGCCCTGGGTTTGCTGGCGATCGCTCTATTGCTCTTGCAGCGACCGGACAGTAGTAGTCTACTCACAGTAGCGGGCTGGGCCTTTGTCGGCGGCGTGCTGATTTTTTCCGGCAGCCTCTACGGGCTGAGCCTGTCGGGCATCAAATGGCTGGGCGCAATTACGCCCCTGGGCGGTGTGGCGCTGATTGGCGGATGGATTTGTTTGGCGATCGCGGCCCTATCAGTTAAATAGCGACGAAGCGAGGTAACGGTATGACCTCTATCAACAGTTCTGAGCAGCAAACAGCCGTCAATGGTCAGGCTACAGCTAGACCCCTCAATCCTGAAGCTCAGGCCAAAATCAAAACGCTGATTCACCAGCTAAGAGCGGCCTTTCATAAGCAGCAGCTCAGCCCAGAAGTTGAATGTGAACTGGCGACTTTAGCCCAGGAAAGCCGGATTGCTAAACAGCCGGGCATTTTTCTAGAACTGTTGATA
>JAAHIC010000682.1 GCA_010671965.1 Leptolyngbya sp. SIO4C5 | reverse complement strand
GCACCCACCCGGACGGGCGCGTTGCCGTTGGTGATGTACAATGCTTTAGCCTCGCCGTGATCGAGCGGGGCAACAGCACGTCCACGCCCTGAACGAAGTCTTGCAAACGCTGCAGCTACCGGAGTTTGCGAGTCATGACTGAAGTGGTCGGTCTGAAGCTGGTTGACCTGTCTCGGCACCGTCAATGCGTCTAAGCTGCATCAGCACTGGGCGCTAAAACGGCTGCTGGGATAACAGCTCTGACTCCACGCATTTCACATCAACACATCAGTATGATCTGCATGATCTGCCGCACTCCAGACCCCATCCGGTAAATGCCGCCCACCCACAGCGCGGGCCTTCTCCGCTGCCATTACATACATCCAAGCTTCTCCCAGCGGCACTTGCTCCAGCGTAAACACCGGACGCCACACTCGCTGATACTCGTTAGCTTCTGAAGGGCGATCGCTAGCAAAACCCTCTAACTGATCAAGCCGCTGCAGCACTTGAGGCTGCGCAAAGCTGAGTAAAACCCCTGTGACCCAGCCCGTCCCGGTTGTCACCGCTGGATAGCCCATGGGCAAGTGATAAAGCTGTCCCGGCGTCATCGCCGCGATCGCCTCTACCACCTTCCCGCCACAGTAGCTCTGATGGTAAGGCTCACCCGGCTTTAAGGTACCGTATACAAACACTCTCAGCATATTCCCTGCATAATCTCTAGAACAGCCTCTAGAATTATGTAAACAAGTTTTAGCGTAGCAAGTAGAGGAGAGGCGGACGTGGAGGCCAAGTACGATCCAGCAGCAATTGAAGAAAAATGGCAGCAGACCTGGGCCTCAGAAGGACTGGATCAAACTCCTGAAACGACGGAGCAGCCTAAATTCTATGCGCTGTCCATGTTCCCCTACCCCTCCGGCAACCTGCATATGGGCCATGTGCGCAACTACACCATCACCGACGTCATTGCACGGGTGAAGCGAATGCAGGGGCACCGGGTTCTACACCCAATGGGCTGGGATGCCTTTGGTCTACCGGCGGAAAATGCGGCGATCGATCGCGGCGTCCATCCGGCTAAATGGACGCATCAGAATATTGAGCAAATGCGATCGCAGCTCCAGCGCCTCGGCCTTTCCTATGACTGGAACCGAGAAGTCGCCACCTGCGCTCCTGACTACTACCGCTGGACGCAGTGGATTTTTCTCCAATTTTTAGAGGCGGGGCTAGCCTATCAGAAAGAAGCCGCCGTTAACTGGGACCCGGTGGATCAGACCGTCTTGGCAAACGAGCAGGTAGATAGTGAAGGCCGCTCTTGGCGATCGGGCGCGCTAGTAGAGCGCAAGCTGCTAAAGCAGTGGTTCTTTAAAATCACCGACTACGCCGAGCAGCTTTTACAGGATTTAAATCAGCTCTCCGGCTGGCCAGAGCGAGTGAAGCTGATGCAGGAGAACTGGATTGGCAAGTCCACCGGGGCGCAGGTCAGCTTTGCTACCGCAGTCGGTCAGGATCTCACTGTCTTTACGACCCGCCCGGATACGCTTTGGGGTGCCACCTTTATGGTGCTATCGCCAGAACATCCCCTAGTTGAAAAGCTCACTGCCCCCGATCGCGTGGCAGCGGTAGAGGACTATCAGAAAGAAGCCGCCAAAAAGAGCGATATCGATCGCACCGACGACAGCCGGGAAAAAAGCGGCGTCTGGACAGGCAGCTATGCCACCAATCCGGTCAACGGCGAGAAAATCCCCATCTGGATTGCTGACTATGTCCTCATGGGGTACGGCACTGGCGCGATCATGGCGGTGCCAGCTCATGACCAGCGCGACTTTGAGTTTGCCCAACGGTTTGACCTGCCCATTCGCGGCGTCGTTCAGCCTGCTGACCCCAGCATCGACGCCGACCAGCTGACCCAAGCCTGGAGTGGCGATGGCATCATGGTCAACTCTGGGCCGCTGAATGGGACACCAGCCGGCAAAGACAAAGGAGAAAGCGTCGAGGCCGCGATCGCCTGGCTAGAAGCAAATGGTAAAGGTCAGCGTCAGGTGAACTATCGCCTGCGAGACTGGCTGATTTCCCGCCAGCGCTACTGGGGTGTGCCGATTCCGGTCATTTACTGCCCGCAGTGCGGTACGGTGCCCGTTCCTAGCGAGCAGCTACCCGTCAAGCTACCGGAAGACGTGGAGTTCTCCGGGCGAGGGGCGTCGCCCTTAGCCAAGCTCGATCGCTGGACGCAGGTACCCTGCCCTACCTGCGACACGGCGGCACGGCGAGAAACCGACACAATGGACACTTTCATCGATTCTTCCTGGTATTTCTTACGCTACGCCGATGCGGGTAACGAGCAGCAGGTATTTGACAGCCACAAGGTCAATGACTGGCTGCCAGTGAATCAGTATGTCGGCGGCATTGAGCACGCCATCTTACATCTACTCTATTCTCGTTTCTTTACTAAGGTTTTGCGCGATCGCGGCTTGCTCAATTTTGATGAGCCATTTCAGCGTCTCCTCACCCAGGGCATGGTGCAGGGACTCACGTATCTCAACCCCAATAAAGGGGGCAAAGACAAGTGGGTACCGGCTGATCTCGTGGCCGACCCCGACAATCCGGTCGATCCAGCAACTGGAGAACCCCTAGAGCGACTTTACGCCACTATGTCCAAGTCCAAAGGTAACGGCGTGGCTCCGGTAGAAGTCATTCAGAAATACGGAGCCGATACCGCCCGCATGTTCATCTTATTTAAAGCACCGCCTGAGAAGGACTTGGAATGGGACGATGCTGATGTTGAAGGGCAGTTCCGCTTTTTAAATCGGGTCTGGCGCTTGGTGAATAGCTATGCTGAAACCCACAGCAGTGCTGAACTTGCCAAAATCGATCAGACTGCTTTGAGCAAGGCAGAAAAAGAGCTGCGCCGCGCCACCCATACGGCGATCAAAGAAGTTTCTGAAGACGTGACGGACGACTATCAGTTCAACATCAGCATCGTCCCATTCCAAGTCCTTCTCAGGCGGTGCTTTAAATAAGATGAACATGCGGGCGGTATCGGCTCCGTATTTCTGAAT
>JAAHIC010000681.1 GCA_010671965.1 Leptolyngbya sp. SIO4C5 | reverse complement strand
TGGCACTTTAGCTATTCGGTACGATCGCTAAAGTGCCCTTGCCGGAGGTGCGGATCTTGGTAGAGCGCAGGCCAATTGACTCAACTCGACCATAGGTACCATCGGGTAGGCCAATGTAGTCATCAACGCTGAAGGGGCGATCGACGAAGATCACTACGCCGCCAAGAATCTGTTCTAATACTTTCTGCGCGGCAAAGGCGATTGCAATACCGCTAATTCCTAAGCTCGCCACAACGCCAAAGACATTGATGTCGTGAGTTTGACCAAAAGCAATGGTCAAGATAACGATGATGAGAAAATTAGCGAAAAACTTGGCTAGAACCAGGAACTCGCTGTTAACTTTGCGTCCGGCCCGCACGGCAGCATCTAGCAGATAGTTGTCGAAGTAGCTGCGGAATAGGCGCGAACCCAACCAGCCCAAAGACAGGGTAAAGCTCAAGGTCAAAGGCAGCTCAATGCGGCTGTACCAGTCTACCTGGAGGATAATTCGCAGCAGGATCACCGTGACGGCATCCAAAATCCCCAGCGCAATCACAATACCCAACAGCGATCGCTGGGGCTGAATTACGCGGCTGTAGAACGAGCCTAAATCCTGTGATAGAAAGCGGCTGAAGGCAAAATTGAGCAGCAGCGAGAGCAACTGGCTAAGGGCAAAGGTCAAAACAACCGCAACGGCGATCAGCAAGCTGAACTGGATAGCGGGGTAGTGGTTGAGCGGCAAAGCATTAACAGAAGGCATTGCTAGTATTGAGAAAAATCTATAATCAAAAATTTACCAAAATGGCTTGCGGTCTTTCGCTAGCAGCGATACAGTGAATCACCTGAAAGAGTGTAATCCCTGATGGCTCCTGACATCTCTCAAGTAAAAGACCAGCAGCATCCCCAGTACAGACGCGATCGCCAGCTATTAAATCAGCTTTCAGCCGGAGATCCCACTGACCTCAACTTAGCTGAACTAGCCCGTTTAAAGATTCGCTACACAGGATTTCCCGGCGCGTGGGACATCCAGGCAGATCTCGACAAGCTACAGCAGCAGTGGGGTCTTACTGAGGCAACCCTATTTGCCAAAACTCGCCAAATTCACCAGGCCCAGAATGTTTATCGGGGTCGAGGCAGTGGCCGAGAGGATTGGAGCTGAGATCAGCAGATTCAGTTACCATCGCTTTTTTCATCTACACTTTGACAGAAACCAAGCTGCACTGGTCTCTATCAACCTATCTGTATTTAAGCATAGCCATCACAGCCATCCCAATGAGCTTGTCATGCAGCTACTGTCAAATGAATCTGTAGAAAAAGGACTGGCTTCACCTAAACTTTGAGAAAATCTGCCTAGGTTTGGGTTTTGATAAATCCCTTAGCTCGGTCTGCGAAGGCTGAGCAAATTGGACTAGATTACAGTTATTGGCGGTATTTTTACAGCTACAGACTTTGCGACTCTGAATCAGAATGCCGAGTCTAAGAGAAATTTTTACCTTCCATAAAATGTTCTCTACATCACATAATCTTTTCTGCGCAAAACTATTTTTATGCAGATTCTAAGCGTTCATAATTGCTATCAGATTCGTGGGGGAGAAGATGTTTCTTGGGCGGCTGAGGTTGAACTTCTAAGAGCGCAGGGGCATCGAGTTGAGATTTACGAAGAAACCAATGATCGTACCGGCAGCTTCAACGCGCTTCAGCTAGCCCAGCGGACAATCTGGTCGCGTGAATCACATAACATCGTGACCCAGAAGTTACAGGCAACGGGCTGTGACCTGATGCATGTGCAAAACTTCTTTCCGCTCATTTCACCCTCTATCTACTATGCGGCTCAGGCCCAGGGTGTTCCGGTTGTTCAAACCCTGCGAAACTATCGACTGCTTTGTCCCAATGGGCTTTTCTTTCGTGATGGGCAGGTCTGCGAAGACTGTTTAGGCAACTCGATTCCTTACCCTGGAATTGTGCATAGCTGCTATCGCGGTAGCCGAGCAGCGACGACTGCCACAGCCGCTATGCTAGTCACTCATCAAAGTCTGAAAACCTGGCACAATCAGGTAGATCTCTACATTGCGCTGACACAGTTTGCCAGAAAGAAATTTATTCAGGGCGGTTTGCCGCCCGAAAAGATTGTCGTCAAGCCTAATTTTGTCTATCCCGATCCGGGCATGGGTAGCGGAGAAGGCGGATTTGCGCTCTATGTGGGACGCCTTTCGGTGGAGAAAGGGCTAGACACTCTGTTGACGGCTTGGGAACAGCTAGAAACTCAGGTGCCTTTGAAAATCGTGGGAGATGGGCCTCTAGCAGAAAAAGTACAGGCGATCGCCGGACAGCGCCCCAATGTGGAATGGCTAGGGCGGCAGCCGATGGCGCAGGTTCACGCCCTGATGGGGCAGGCTCAATTTTTGGTTTTTCCTTCCAAGTGGTATGAAACCTTTGGCCGCGTAGCGGTTGAAGCCTTTGCTAAGGGTACACCTGTTGTGGCCTCAGATATTGGCGCGATCGCGGAGCTAGTTGAGGACGAACATACGGGCATTCGCTTCTCACCAGGGGACGCTACAGACCTAGCGGCTAAAGTCGAGTGGATGCTGGCCGAGCCTCAGCGGTTAGCTCGTATGCGCCAAGCTGCTAGAGCTGAATTTGAAGCACATTACACAGCCGCAAGCAACTACCAGCAGCTAATGCAAATCTATGACCAAGTCCGCCGCTAGCGCAGGTAGGTCAGGTTTGTCGGCGTTGAGCAATGCGCTGCTCTCAGCCTCGCAAAGTGAGTCACAGCAGACTGACTTGATGTGAAATCAATCAGTCAGCCAGGCTTAATTCTTGCAACAACTATCACCAATAGTCAGACTCATTGCTCAGTCAAATCTGCTGCAACTGAGTGTCAGTTTGACAATCTTCAACAGCAATCGTCCCCGATTGTCTACCGGGAATTTACAAAGACTTCGTAGATTTATAAATCTTCAGCAACCTCAGTCTCAAGCACTGGGAATCTTGAGAGCCTGTATTCAATAATGTCCCTGAGCCAGGAATAAACCGCCGGGTTTATTCCTGGCTCAGGGACAA
>JAAHIC010000680.1 GCA_010671965.1 Leptolyngbya sp. SIO4C5 | reverse complement strand
TTAGTTTTCTTGCAGATAGAGAAAGCTATGTGGTAACTGACGGCATTTTTAAGGATGAAAATATTATCTTTGACGATGTTACGCCAGCCTGGAAAGAGTTTTGTCATACCGTTTTAGAGTTTGAAATTCCTGCTTATGCATTGACTCCGCTAAAGGCATAAATTACCTGACCCAAGTTTAGATTGATCACACAGCCTGCATCAAAAAGGAAAATGTTTTATGAATGAACTAGTCCAGCAGCTATCTCAAGGAACCCATCCCGTTGAGGCAGCACTCCGGCCTGAAAAAACTGTCTCAGCCTTTAAAGCCTGTCTCGATCGCGGCTACGTCCATATCAAATTTACCCAAACCCAAGGCGGCACAGAATTAGGCATCCGGCTTGATCTTCAAGCCAGCGACTGGAGCCAGGCTGACTTTGAGCATTCGTCAGGTTCGGTGCATCTAGTCGGCGACCTCACCCTGAACTATGTGCCCGTTCAGTGCATTGCCGATATTGACCTGCAAACCCTAGCCGGCACTGGCCGTTTAGAACCCGTGGCAGCAGCCATTCAAACAGCGGCGGTGCCATAACTATTAGCCAAAAGACGAGAGATCCTTTCAATCTTCGTCTTGCCATTGCTTATGGGGAAAAACAGGTTTTCCCAACTGACAGCTTGAGGTCAAAGTTGTTTTCAACCTCTGGAGAATAGCCATGAATTACGACTCAGAAGACACCACTTTGTACAAAGTCGTTATCAATCACGAAGAACAATACTCGATTTGGCCGGCCCATCGTGACAACCCTCCTGGCTGGCGAGACGGCGGCAAAAGCGGCCTAAAACAAGATTGCTTAGACTACATCAAAACTGTTTGGACGGATATGCGGCCACTCAGTTTACGCCAACAGATAGGCTCGAAACATGACCCCAATTCCTCCCCAGCTCTATCTACTGGTACCGTGGGATCTACCCAGCCAGATGCTGCTGAGTGAAGCCCATCAGGTTCGACTGAGTAAAGCGCTTTGTTGTTTGTTGCGATCGCTAGAAGAATCCCCCGCTAAAGCGATCGCAACGCTTGAGCAGGCCTTAGCAACTCTGAATAGTAGCCCAGTTAAACCGGCTGAGATCGTCTCGACTCAAACGCCTTTAAAGAGTTGGGAAGTCGCAGATTTTGATCAATACTTCAACGTGACTCACGTCCAGGCTCAAGAACCAGCGACCTGCTTAGTGGCAAGTGTACTGCTCACGTGTCGAACCTTTTTCTTGCTGCTTCAGCAGGGTTATGACTTCGAGCCAACTCAAATAGAGCGACAAAAGCGTGGCTTTGTCAGTCAGGCCCATTTATTAGCCAGGGTATTTAATCTAAGTTTGGAAAACGCCTAATGGCAAATCTTAATTCTTATCAAATTTGGAAAGGCTTTCACTGGTCTTTCTTCATCAACATCCAAGGTTTAATTATCTGCCTACGCCGATTTGAGGAAAACTTGCTGGCTGGTAGCCTGTCTAGTGCCAGGATTGAACTGGAAACAGCAGCGGAGTTGATGCTCGCGTCAGGTGCTGCTATGGAGTTGGCTGGCAGCTTTAGCCGGCAGGCTTACGAACATCAGGTACGTCCCTCAATGATGCCTCCCCAGGTGCGATCGAGCGACTTTAGCGGCCTGATGTCGTGGGAACATGCGGCCCTGGTGCAAATCTGGAAGCGGCTGCAGCCCATTTTTGCCACTTTACCTCCAAGCCTTAAACCGCAACATGAACAGTTTGTGCAGGCTTACCTCAGTTTGGCCGCCTCTCACGGCGCAGTCTGTCAGAAGTTTGGCGGCGAGACTATCGGTAGCCTGCGCTGTGAGAATAAGACGGCTATACAAGTCCTCGACAAGTTCAAGCAGCGCCGCCAAACCCTAATTGATCCCAATTCTCAAACAACGGGCTGTCCTATGCATCCCCCTGTCGAGTCTCGGCTATGAGCTTTGTGTTCAAACTGTTCGGTCGTCTTCAATCTATTGCTAAAACGTTTCCTCGATCTGCGCTGATGGTCTTGGGGATAGCGGTGGCAGCTGTCATTATTGGCGTTCCCGCCATTCGTCAAGCGCTTGCGCCTTCTCCTTTGGACTATCCTGCCCCTGCCCCTGTTTATCCCCAAGCGCAGGTAACTCCAAGTTCTCTGCGCAAAAGCGTCGTAGACATGACGGCAGCGGAAAAAACTGCCTTCGTGAATGCTGTCAAAAGGCTGCATCAGATCCGGCCTGAGGGCAGTGACCTCAGCCGCTATGAACAGTTTGTCTTGCAGCACATTCTGACAATGGGCTTTGACCACAATCCTGACTCAACCGGCCAGCAGAAGGTCAATCCGGCCCACGGGCGGGCGGCTTTCTTACCCTGGCATCGCCAGTTTCTATTGCAGTTTGAGCAGGCTTTACAGGCTATTGATCCGACCGTCACTGTTCCCTATTGGGACTGGACTGACCCCGATGCCCTTGAGGTCGTTTTGCAGGCGGACTTTTTAGGCCCAAATGGACGAGGCACCTGGGTTGAGATTCCGGGCGGAGGCCAGTTTGAAGGGGGGCCTGTGACGACAGGTTCGTTTGCTGACTGGCGACTCAATGAAGCCCTTCACTTTGAAGCCTATTCTGGCAAAACTTTCGGCGATCGCCTGTTGCGATTCGTGGGCCTGCCCCCGTTTGACCAGTATCCGCTTGAAACTGACACCGACGCTCTCTTAAGCCTTGATCATTACGAGGTGTTCAATGCTCTATTAGAAGGAGCAGAAGCCTTGAATTCGCGCGGCCAATTTGTTCCAGGCTGGAATTTTCATGCCTATATTCACACCCTGATTGGCGGCAGCGAAATTGAGGTCATTGAGTCTCAAGACGTCCCTAAAGAAATTCGCACTCTGGGAACGATGGAAAGCATACCCTGCTCACCTTACGATCCCATCTTTTGGCTACTGCACGCCAACGTTGATCGGCTTTGGGCGCAATGGCAAGATCAGGGACATACTGGAGAAAGCTTTTTTCCTAACCGGGGCAACCCTTTTGGTCATAACCTCAAGGATCCGATGTTTCCCA
>JAAHIC010000068.1 GCA_010671965.1 Leptolyngbya sp. SIO4C5 | reverse complement strand
CGCGCTCTTGCAGGCAGTAGCTCATCGACAGCCCCGCCTGTCCGCCCCCAACGATTAAAACGGAATAGTGCGTAGCCATAGACAAACTCCTGGAGCAAGGCTGATATTACCTGCACCATAAAAGCTGTCTAGCTGAAAGCTTGTATGTTCAGCTACAGATCAGTTGGATCTACGCTTAAAGATAGGGGGGCTAATTTATGGCAGCGTTTCAAGCCTGCATTGGTTGCTTGTCACCTATTGATTTGACTAGGGTGAACAAAAATCACTGAGTCAATACCTGGCCGCGATCGCCCACAACCTCCATAACTTTTACAGAACAAGCGCGATTGCCCGTTGCAAGACCTTAAATTATCCCTATTGCAGGTTCAGCTTCAGGCGGCAGCCTGATCGCTAAAACTGCATGACCTATCACTTTCGACAGGGGTAACTGGGGGCGATCGCCCTTTTTGCCCTTCAAAATCTACTGGCCCTATCCATTAAGGCAGACGTTGGCATTTTGTAATAGCGAATACGGGAAACACAAAATCAGGCGTTTAAGGTGGCTGAAAAGCGATTCTAACTAATCGCTCAGCGCAAATTCTAAGGGATTCACACTATGCCTGAAGTAACAACTCCTGCTCACAAAGCGGGTGACTTCTTTGTTGATTACGAAGAAAAAGTTTTTCCCGATGTGCAAGCAGAACCCGGTGAGAAAGCTTTAGTCACATTTCACACGGTTGCTTTTGAAGGCTCGATTGGCTTGGTGAACCTGCTGCAGGCGACTCGTCTGATTCGCAAAGGCTTTGAGACTTCGGTTTTGCTCTATGGCCCCGGCGTCACGCTAGGCGTGCAGCGCGGCTTTCCCAAGATTGGGGATGAGTCTTTTCCCGGTCATCAGGCCATGAACAATCAGCTCGTCAAGGTGATGGAAGAGGGGGGCAAGGTCTATGCCTGCCGCTTTGCCCTGCAAGCGCTTTACGGACATGGTGAACCTTCTCTAATTCCGGGAATTCGCCCCATCAATCCGCTAGATGTGCTGGATCTGGTGTTACTGCACCGCAAGGAAGGTGCTTTCATCCTCGATACCTGGACAATGTAGCCCCCGCAGACTGGGCACGGGCGATGGCCCTTTGCCCCTCTGGCTAATATTCATCGGGTGGGTATGCTTTCAGCTTTAACCATCCTGCGTGAGCGATCGCCTACAATTTCCCAGCCATGACCCTAGACGATGCCAAAACTATTCGAGTTGCTGCCGCTCAGCTCAGCCCCGTGCTGCACAGTCGTGACGGCACTACAGAAAAAGTATTGGCGGCGATCGCGGCGGCGGCTGAGTCTGGGGTAAGGCTCATTGTCTTTCCAGAAACGTTTATTCCCTACTATCCCTACTTCTCCTTTGTGCAGCCGCCTGTCCTTATGGGTAAGGCCCACATGCAGCTCTATGAGCAGGCTGTAGAAGTGCCCAGCCCGGTGACGGATGCCATCAGCCGCGCTGCCCGCTCCTACGGCATGGTGGTGGTAGCAGGGGTGAATGAACGCGACAAGGGTTCCCTCTACAACACCCAGCTTATCTTTGACGCCGACGGTACGCTGCTGCTGAAGCGACGCAAAATTACGCCCACCTTTCACGAGCGCATGGTGTGGGGCCAGGGAGATGGCGCGGGTCTGCAGGTGGTGGAAACCGCTGTGGGGCGGGTTGGAGCGCTGGCCTGCTGGGAGCACTACAATCCGCTAGCCCGCTATGCCTTGATGACTCAGCACGAGCAGATTCACTGCGGTCAGTTCCCCGGCTCGATGGTGGGGCAAGTCTTCAGCGACCAGATGGAAGTGACGATGCGGCACCACGCTTTGGAATCTGGCTGCTTTGTGGTGAATGCCACGGGCTGGCTCTCTGAGGAGCAGAAGCAGCAGATTGTCCCCGACGAGAAGCTGCAAAAATTTCTCAGTGGCGGCTGCTATACGGCCATCATCAGCCCGGAAGGCGTCCCCCTCTGCGACCCGATTACGGCAGGGGAAGGCTTGGCGATCGCTGAGCTTGACTTTTCTCTGATTACCAAGCGCAAACGCATGATGGATTCTGTCGGTCACTACGCCCGCCCCGATCTGCTGCAGCTCAAACATACGTCTAGCCGGTGGTCTCCCCTGGCTGCTGACGCAACCTCATTCGACGCTGATCATGGCAGACCATCTTCCCTGCCTTTCTCATCGCCGCTCCCAGAACCTTTATCTCAAGCGGCTGAAAACAATGCCGAATGACCCTGCGGGAGGAGTTAGCTAGCAACTGCGCTTTGTCTCCCCACTTTCAGGGCAAAATCCGGCCCCACCTACGACCCGTGCAAAACCCTCCCTTCCCCATCTATGAATAAACAACGCCTGATTACAGAATTGCAAACCCGTGGCCTTAAACTCGTCGATGCCACTGTGGGGGCAGCGGGGCGGAAGGGTGGGGCGGGGCCGTCTGACCACAAGGCGGTCACCATTGAGGGTACGACGGTGATGGTGCCAATCTATACCGGGACGGCTGCCGAGTCTCCCTACACCGCTCAAATTCAGCCCGATCGCTCGGTGCAGCTAGAACAGGCCAGCAGCGCGATCGCCCCCCTTGCGTTTCCCCAGCAGCCTCAGTTCTACAGCCTCAGCACTGCCGACGGCATTCCCTACTGGCAGATTGCCCTGCTGCATAGCCATAACGTGCTAGCGACGACGGTGCTGCAAACCTGCAAGCGCTACCGCGATCCGGCCACTGCCTGCCAGTTCTGTGCCATTGAAAAGTCTTTGGAAGCGGGCCGCACTTTGGCCCGCAAAACGCCGGAGCAGCTTGCGGAAGTGGCAGAAGCGGCAGTGCGACTCGACGGCGTGAAGCATATGGTGATGACGACGGGAACGCCGCATACCCCCGATCGCGGCGCGGCCTATCTGACTGAATGTGCTAAGGCCATCAGAGCGCGGGTGAATCTGCCAATTCAGGCCCAGTGTGAGCCGCCGGATGACTTCATCTGGTTTGAGCGGATGCAGGCGGCGGGCATTGACAGCTTGGGGATGCACCTGGAAGCCGTAGACCCAGCGATCCGCGCCCGGATTATGCCCGGTAAGGCCGAGGTGCCCCTGAGCAAATATTTTGCGGCCTTTGCCGCTGCTGTAGACGTGTTTGGCCGAGGGCAGGTGAGTACCTATCTGCTGGCCGGACTGGGAGACAGCTTAGAGGGACTGGTGGAGGCGTGCGATCGCCTGATTGCTCTCGGTGTCTATCCCTTTGTGGTGCCGTTTGTCCCCATCACCGATACGCCGTTGGCTAACCATCCCGCCCCTGACAGTGACTTTATGTTTGCTCTGTATCAGCAGGTGGGCGCACTGCTGCGGCAGGCAGGAATGTCAGCAGCCGAAATCAAAGCCGGATGCGCCAAGTGCGGCGCGTGTTCCGCCTTATCAACATTCGAGGAGGGTTTAGACCCAGAGGATGGGCAAAGCAAAGCGTGCCCATCAAGCATAGACATTTAGTAATGCGGAGGAAAAGCATTCAATGGCCCTGAGACGGTACAGCTTTGAACTAGCGCGATCGCCCAGCCAGATCCGAGCCTACTTCAACCTACGGCAGACCATTTTCTGCGAAGAACAAGGCTTGTTCAGCGGGCACGACGCAGATGACATCGACGAGCACGCCTATCCGATTATCGCGGTTGAGCATGAGGTGATTGCTGGCCAGCAGGTAGTCGGCGTCGTTCGCATTTACGAAACTGGGCCGCGTCAGTGGTATGGCGGGCGGCTGGGAGTACACCCTAATTATCGGCGCGTGGGGCGTATCGGCAAAGGGCTGATTCATAAAGCAGTCACAACCGCTAACGCCTGGGGCTGCGATCGCTTTTTAGCTACCGTCCAGTTGCAAAATGTGCGCTTCTTCCAACGGCTGCACTGGACTTCTTTAGAAGAAATTAGCCTCTGCAATCGCCCCCATCACCTGATGGAAGCTGACTTAAACTACTATCCCCCTAGCGGTGAAATGCGCCCGCTGCCACAGGCAGCAATGCTGCGATCGCGCCAGGTTTCCTGATGCTGGCGGCACTGACTATAGAACTGCGGCAGGCGCTCGGTATTCGCCAGAAACAAGATATTCAGGCGGTGGCACGGCGGCTGGCTGGGATCAACGCTGAGTCAGCCATTTTGCTAGGAGACGACTGCGCTGCGATTCCAGACGGGCAGGGCTATCTGCTGTTGGCGGCAGAGGGCATCTGGCCGAAACTGGTGGAGACAGATCCCTGGTTTGCCGGCTGGTGTTCGGTGCTGGTGAATGTCAGCGATATCTATGCGATGGGGGGACAACCGCTAGCTGTCGTAGATACCCTGTGGAGCCAGTCAGCCGCCGCCGCCGCGCCTCTGTGGGAGGGGATGGTGGCGGCAGCGCAGGCATTTGCGGTGCCGATTGTGGGTGGACATACGAGCTGTCAAAGTCCCTATAACGCTCTGTCAGTGGCAATTTTAGGGCGATCGCAGGCGCTGATTACGAGCTTTGATGCTCAGCCAGGAGACAAGCTGCTGCTGCTGAGTAATTTTCGCGGTAAGGCGCACCCGGACTATCCCTTCTGGGACGCGGCGACTCAGGCCGATCCGACGGAGCTGCGATCGCACTTAAACCTGCTGCCCCAGCTAGCGGCAGCCGGTCTCTGCAATGCGGGCAAGGACATTAGCATGGGCGGACTCATCGGCACCCTGCTCATGCTCCTAGAGACTTCCGGCTGCGGCGCGGTGCTGGACTTAGACCGAGTCCCCTGTCCGCCGGAACTGACGCTAAAACGCTGGTTGCTGAGCTTTCCCAGCTACGGCTTTTTGCTCAGCGTGCGGCCCAGCAGCGTTGAGCAGGTACAGGAATTTTTTCAGCCCCACCCTCTGATCTGTGCGGAGGTGGGGACGGTGACGGGCGATCGCATTTTGACCCTGACCCAAGCTGACGAAGCTGCCTGCTTTTGGGATCTGCGCTGGGAAACCCTCACCGGATTTGGAGTTGCTAGCGATGACTGAACGCCGCCGCATTGCGCTGCTGACCTATTCCACTAAGCCCAGGGGCAGCGTGGTGCACACCCTGGAACTGGCGAATGCGCTGACCAAACTGGGGCATGAGGTCTGTATCTATGCGCTCGATAAAGATGGCGGCGGCTTTGAGGGGGAACTGGCCTGCGAGTGCTGTCTAATTCCGGCTCGGCCTGCTCCTAGCGCTATTGATCAGCTCATCCATCAGCGAATTCAGGAGTTTGTAGCGGCTCTGCAGCAAGGTAATCGCCGCTACGATCTCTATCACGCCCAAGACTGCATCAGCGCCAATGCCCTAATCCAACTGCGGCAGAGACGGCCTCACTTTGGCCCGATTGTGCGTACGGTGCATCACATTGAAGACTTTCAAAGTCCGTATCTACAAAGCTGTCAGCACAAGTCAATTCGGCTGCCAGATCTGTGCCTGTGCGTCAGCGATCGCTGGCAGCAAGTGCTGCGGCAGGACTATGGGATTGACGCGCCCAAAGTGCTAAACGGCGTCAATCTTCAGCGCTTTTCGCCCCAGTTTAGCGGTCAGGAAGCGGCCATCCGTCAGCGCTACGGCCTGACCCAGCGACCTACTTTTCTCACCGTTGGCGGCATTGAACCGCGTAAAAATTCACTGCGTCTGCTGCGGGCCTTTGCCCAAGTGCGGCAGCAGGTACCCACGGCTCAGCTCGTAATTGCCGGTGGGGCGACCCTGTTTGACTATCAGCCTTATCGGCAGCAGTTTTTTCAGCTTGCTGAGCAGCTTGATATTGTCACGGGCGAATCGCTAATTCTGCCGGGCGTTATTCCCGCCGCCGACCTGCCTGACCTCTACCGCAGCGCCGATGTGTTCGTCTTGCCCTCGACTAAGGAAGGTTGGGGGCTGGTGCTGCTAGAGGCGATCGCCTCTGGTCTGCCCGTCATCACGGCCAATCAGGCTCCCTTCACCGAATTTCTCTCTCCCAGCCAAGCCTGCCTGGTGAATCCTCAAGCGACTGACGCTATTGCCAAGGCTATGCTGCGGTTGCTGCTGCCCCACGCTGCCCAGTTTCTCGTCCGCAACAGCCAGCGTATTGGGCCGCAGTATTCCTGGCAGCGATCGGCACAGCTTCATCTCGATGCCTATGCTAAAGTGCTGCCCGTTGCTCTATCTAAATAGCCCCAAACATGCCTGAAATTCGTTTTCAAATTCAATGGCCCGACGGCACTGAAGCGCTTTGCTATTCCCCTTCGCTGGTGGTGAAAGAATATTTTGAACCCGGCAAAACTTACGATTTAGCTGATTTTGTGGCCCGGTCACAGGCTGCTTTGCAAATTGCTAGCGATCGCGTTTTGGCTAAGTACGGCAGTCCCTGCAGCCTCGCACTGGGGCAGCTCCGGCAGATTGAAGCGACTGCTAGCCAGTACCAGCAGCTCGCTGATCCGAAGGTGCGGGTGGTGCAGTTTCGCTAGGGGTTCGCCAGTCGCGCCCAAATTCTCGTAGGATCGGCTCATGACACTGCAGGAGCGGAGAGAAAATTCATGGGCCTGAAAGAGCAGATCACCGCAGATATCAAAGCGGCTATGAAGGCGAAGGATAAAATTCGCCTGGAAACGGTGCGCAGTATTAAAAAGGTAATTATTGAAAAAGAATCGACGGTGCGGGCACAGGGGCAAGACTCGCTAAATGAAACCCAGGAGCTGGAGATTCTAACCCAGTTGGCGAAGCAAAGACGCGACTCGATCGCGCAGTATCAGCAGGCTGGGCGAGAGGAGCTAGCGGAACAGGAAGCGCAGGAGCTAGCAATTTTAGAGGAATATCTGCCAAAGCAGCTCTCAGAAGCGGAAGTTGCGGCGGCGATTGACGCGGTGATTGCTGAGGTGGGGGCGAGTTCTCCTAAGGATATGGGCAAAGTGATGGGGCCAGCGATGCAAAAGCTGAAGGGCAAGGCGGATGGCAAGAAAGTGCAGGAGCTGGTGAAGGCGAAGCTAGCGGATTAAACGGTGGCGGCCCGGCCTGTCAGAGCTTCCGCCGGAGGGGTCAAAATCTGGCAACTGTCTCCATCAGGGCTTCTGGCAAAATTTGTTGTGCTAATCTGCGGGCCTCGCTGCTCACGGCACATAAAAGCAGCATGACCCAAACCGTTGCCAGTCCGCCGACCGCGATCTGCCGCAGTCGCCCTAACTTGTTATTTCTAAATTTTGGCTGTTGCTTATGGTGAGAACCTAAGGTCATGATCTTTTTAGAGGAAAACTACTTTGAGCCGCGCGATCGCGCGGCTATGCCAGAGGCAAGGAAGACGACAGGAAGTTTAAATTTACTTTTTGCAGTCTGCTTATCTACTCAATGCGTCTGAGGGAAGCAGTCTCAGGAAATATACGTAAGTTTTTGCCAAAGCTTTAGATAGATGAAGCAAAAGATCGGGGTTAGTCTCTAAACCCGATCGCGCCCCGAACTGCGGGCAATCTGCCAGCTCAGCAAAATCACTGGCAGTAGCCCCACCAGTAAAATCATCAGCGCTGGTGCGGCTGCTTCTACCAGCCGCTCATCCGCCGCATACTGATACACTCGCACCGCCAGCGTATCAAAGTTGAAAGGCCGCATCACAATCGTGGCGGGCAGCTCCTTCATCACGTCGACAAACACCAGCATCACCGCCGTCAGCAGACTGCTCCACAGCAGCGGTGCGTGTACTTCTGCCAGCGTCTCAGTTGGGTTATAGCCCAAGCTGCGAGCCGCATTGTCCAGATTGGGCCGAATCTTGGCTAGCCCGGACTCTACTGTGCCAAAGGAAACCGCCAGAAACCGCACCAGATAGGCAAATACTAGCGCTGTGATCGTACCGCTCAAAAGGAGTCCCGGTGAGCTGCCGGTGGCTGCTTTAATCCAGCCTGCGATCGCATTGTCCAACTGCGTCACCGGAATCAAAATTCCCACCGCAATCACCGACCCCGGCACCGCGTAGCCCATTGACGCCACCCGCACCCCAAAGCGCACCAGCCAGCTGCGATGTAGCCGCGCCCCATAGGCCAGCACTAGGGAAACAACGACCGCCACCGCCGCCGTCATCACCGCCAGCACAATGCTGTGATAGGCCAGTTCAATGAAAGTATCATCTAGAGTTTCTGCCGCATGGCGAACCGTCATGTTGAGCAGCAGCCCTCCCGGCAGCAGCAGCCCCAGCCCAATCGGTAGAAAACAGGCTAGAAAAGCCACAGGCGATCGCCAGCCCCGTAGCCTGTGAGCCGCCGCCTGCGGGTGACGCCCGCCGCTCTGGTAGTACCGTGCCTGCCGCCGCGACCAGCGCTCTAACAAAATCAGCGCCAAAATAAACAGCAGCAGCATCGCCGCCAGCTGCGCCGCCGCTACCCGCTCCCCCATGCCAAACCAGGTGCGGTAGATGCCCGTGGTGAAAGTGCCGACACCGAAGTACTGCACCGTCCCAAAATCGTTTAGCGTCTCCATCAGCGCCAGTGACAGTCCCGTTATGATCGCCGGACGGGCCAGGGGCAGCGCCACCGTAAAAAAGCTGCGCCACGGCCCACAGCCTAAAGAGCGGCTAGCCTCCAGCGTCACCGTAGACTGCTCTAGAAAAGCTACCCGCGTCAGCATATAGACATAGGGATACAGCGTCAGACTCAGCATGGCGATCGCGCCGCCCACCGAGCGCACATTGGGAAACCAGTAGTCTGTCGCGCTTTGCCAGCCAAATAGCGATCGCAGCGCCGTTTGGACCGGGCCGAAATACTCTAAAAAGTCCGTGTAGGTATAGGCCAGCAAATAGGCCGGAGCCGCCAGCGGCAGCAGCAGCGCCCACTCAAAGACACGCCGCCCCGGAAACCGGCAGACCGTCACCAGCCAAGCGGTGCCAATCCCCAGCGTCAGCACTCCCCCCGAAACGCCTATGAGTAATAAAAAAGAGTTGGTGACGTAGGTGGCTAAAACCGTAGAAGTCAAGTGCTGCCAAATGGCCCCGGTGCGGGCAAAGATGCTGCCCAAAACGACCAAAATCGGCAGCGCCACCAGACAGGCAATCAGCAAAACCGTCAGACTCCAGCCGTTGAAGAGGTTAGGCCAGTCTCGAACCCATTTTGATAATTGCAAAGATGGTTGTTTCAGCAGAGGCATAGCAGATAATGGGGGCGTGGCTGTCTCTCTAGTTTCGCCACTTTCTGCCGCATCTGTACAGCAGTCTTCTTCCCGCTGCGGCCCAGAACTGCTCGACGGAGTCTGCCAGGTTTAACCAAAAGATTATGAAAAATCGAAGCGCTCTAGGAGACAATAGAGCGTCAAAGCGATCGCACTGGCCAAGATTGCGGCGGATGGAGCCTCGCAGTTCATTTGCAGCAGCGGCACGTAGCTAAAGATTCCAGCACTCGCAGCCAGTCCGGTCGGCGTGGCTAAAAATTCAAAAAATTCGAGAAAAAGCTCTATAAATTGCAGCAACTGTAGCAGTCTAGCAAGCAGTGTCATTGAAGGTGCCAGTCATAGAGGACGTTTATGCGCAAAGGGATACTTTTGTCAACAAGCTTGTTAAAACTGATTTCGGAACTTTGCCTCTAAATAGCGTGCCCAACTTAATAAATGAGATCGAGGAAGGTGGAAAGGCTTTTCTGGCTAAGAGTCATCCAATGTTTGCATGACAAAATTAACCCGTCTATTGATTTGCTAATGTAGCGATCGCAACCTTGATACCCGTGTCATAGCACGTACGTTTTAGGCTTTGGCGGCGCTGTTGCAGCTCTCTCTGGGAAGCTGAGATCAGCAATGTCTGCATCTGTTACAGGTACAGGATCGGACTGCACCTCAGTAGAGTCTCGTCGCTGCTAAATTATTTGCAGGAAAAGGATGATGACCAGTGGCGATCGCGGCTCGTAGGCGATAAGGTGTGTAATGAGCTAATAGAGACTTGCTAGAACCAGCGCTGATGGATTCTGTTTTGCAGATTGGCGATCGCTCTTTTGCGGCCCACGAGCTTGTACCGCTGCTGTCTCAGTACCAGCTACTGCCGAACTTGGTACGAGAGGTGGTGATTGATCAAACCTTAGAGCCGATTGCGCTGAGCGAAGACGAAATGGCAGCGGCGCGGCAGGAATTTTGCGATCGCCAGCAGATTACCTCTGAAGAACAGCTCCAGGCTTGGCTGCAGCAGCGATCGCTGTCTTCTCAGCAGCTCGAAGCGATGATCACCCGCGAGCAAAAGCTGAGCAAATTTAAGGCAGAAACCTGGGGTAGTCAGGTCGATTCCCATTTCTTGCAGCGCAAAACCCAGCTTGACCGGGTGCTGTATGCTCTGATTCGCACTGAAGATGCCGGACTGGCCCAAGAGCTATATTTTCGCATTCGTGATGATAATGAACCCTTTAGTGAGCTAGCGCTGAGGTATTCCCAAGGGCAGGAAGCGCAGACGGGAGGGCTGGTCGGCCCGGTGGAGCTGAGCGTGCCGCATCCGACGCTGGGCCGGATGCTCTCCATTAGCCAGCCGGGGCAAATTTGGCCTCCCACTAAGATTGGCGAGTGGTTTGTGGTAGTGCGGTTGGAAAAGTTTTTGCCGGCCCAGCTCGATGATGCTATGAGACAGCGGTTGCTAAATGAGCTATTTAGCGCCTGGTTGCAGCAGCAATTACAGCAGACGGCGGTGAATATGCCGGCGCCGGAGACAGGGATAGAACCTGATCTTGGTGAGAGCGAGGCGGTTGACCATAAGCAGCCGAATCTGCCGCAGGCAAACTAAGCAACCAGTCAACGGCGATCGCTCTCAGACCGGATACCATCTGGAGCTAGCAGTTTAGGCACTGCTCACCCCGCCCGTGCAATGGCAACCGGGGAGGGTTGGACGCCGCAGCGCCCAACCTCCTGGGATAGAGAGAATGCTAGCGATCGCCCAAATTTACCCGTTTGGTCAGGATCCGCATGATTTTGTCAGATTTGGGCAGGGGCAGCGGCGCTGACCATTCGTGAATGGCGGCGTAGTGGCGCTGGTACATTTGCAGGACGTGGTCGTTGACGACGAGCAGGGAGCCGATGGCGATGACCCGCAAAATTTCGGGGCGATCGTCGCTGGGCAGCTTGAAGGGGCTGAGCTGTAGAGCTGAGCGCGGGGAGTCTGTCATGGTGTTTTTTCCTGTTTTGTTGGTGTTTGATTGGAAGCGCTCAAACACCAACAAGCCACCCCGCTGCAACTGCATGGCAATGCGGGATGGCTACAGGGTAAAATCGCCGTAGCCTCCGTGCTGCCTATACCAGCGTGGGGGTTAGCTCTCTAGATAGTGTGGCTGCACATCTAGGGAGCGCTTGGGTTGTTCGAGCGCTTAATGGGTGAATATACCGGAAGTAGAGCCAAGAGGCAACCGTAATACATCTCGGTAATATTTCGTAGGATGGGCAAAGCCAAGCGTGCCCCCGGTACATTTTGTAGGATGGGCAAAGCGAAGCGTGCCCATCAGCAGCGTAAACATTAGGCCGATGGGCACGGATTATCATCCTTTGCCCATCCTACCTCGGTTAAAAGATCATGTATTTGTTTTTAGCTTGAGCATAACTTTAAGCTTCTTCAATCTCTCTTCACTAAAGACATTGTAAATTTCAGGTGCTTTCTGGGAAATCTTATCAAAAGCTCTATTTGCTCAGAGGTTTAGGCTTTGCTTTTTAATCCTGAATACTGCCGTACCGAGGGAGATGTTGAAAGTAAACTAATTGTTCAATATTTATTGCCAGAATTGGGATATTCTCAACAGGACTGGTATCAAGAAATTGCTCTTGGTAGTATTCGATTAGATTTCCTGGCTTTTGCTACACAAGTAATACCGTTTAGCTTAAATGATGGTTCTCCTTTAAGCTTAGTCATAGAAGCTAAAAGA
>JAAHIC010000679.1 GCA_010671965.1 Leptolyngbya sp. SIO4C5 | reverse complement strand
GCTGAAGCTGTTTGATCTCAAACGAATTCTCTCCCTGCAGCATCCCTGGCTCAACTTCATTCGTCTGATTCGCCCCTGGGTTGTGGGACAAGTCCGAGACGATGCCGCCGCGATCGCCACCCACTACGACTACGATGACGAGTTTTACATGCTGCTGCTAGATCCAACCCGCACCTATTCGCAAGGCGTGTTTGAATCGGACGATGAAACCCTCGAAACAGCGATGCGACGCAAGCTGGACTTTGCCATTGAGAGCTGCCAGCTTCAGCCGGGAATGAAGGTGCTTGATGTCGGCGGCGGTTGGGGTGCCTTCACGGAGTATGCCGGACAGCGGGGCATTGAAGTCACGTCGCTGACGATTTCAGACAGGTCACTGCGGTATCTCAATCGACTCATTCTAGAGAAAAACCTGCCCTGCAGAGCCATTCAGCAAAACTTCATGACCTATCAGCCTGCTGAAAAATATGATGCTGTGGTCATTCTCGGCGTCATTGAGCATCTGCCTAACTATCGTCAGGTGGTGCAGCAGCTCCAGCAGCTTCTGCGGCTAGGGGGCCGCGCCTATCTAGACGGCAGCGCTTCCAAAAGAAAGTTCTCGTTCAACGCATTCTTAAATCGCCATATCTATCCCGGCAATCACTGTACCCTCAGTATTCACGACTTTTTGGCGGAGGTACAGCACAGCAGTTTAGAGTTGCTCAGCGTTCATAGCGATCGCCACAGCTACTATCTCACCAGCAAATTATGGGCTGAAAAGTTAGAAGCAGCGAAGGCTGAAATCGTAGAGCGCTGGGGCCGAGAACTCTACTGCAAATTCCACCTGTATCTATGGGGCGTTTGCCACAATTTCCTCAAGAACGACCTGCAAGCCTATCGCCTCGTCCTAGAACACAATCCCCGCCATCAGCTCTAGAGCAAGCTATCTTTGCTGAAAAGGGACAGAAAACTGGATGCCCAACGGCAAACACGGTCGCGAATACTTAGCCCAAGGCAAATATTGCATGTGAATAGTGACTTAGGACGGTTTAGGGCTAAAGCACACTGGCCAGCAATGAGCGTAAATCCAATGTGTCCTAACCGAGTCTTCTGCTGCAATAGTTGTAAACAGTACAATACAGATACCTTTAGCTCAATCTGAATCAGCTATGGCGATTACTGCTGAAGAGCTGGCGGCCTTGATGCCAGATGCCACCCAAATAGAAAGTGTCGAGCCAGAAATGGAAAGTTCGCTGCACTACGCTCAGCTAGCTCTCTTGGTTGCTTGTTTAGAATGGCTGTGGCGCGATCGCACCGACTTCTTCATTGGGGCTAATCTGACGATATATTTTAGCCGCGAACAGTTGAAGAACCGAGACTTTCGGGGGCCTGATTTCTTTTTGGTCAAGCAGACTGAAAAGCGTCCACGAAAATCTTGGGTCGTCTGGGAGGAAGGCGGGCAGTATCCCAACTTGATTATTGAGTTGCTTTTGGACTCTACTGCCACAATAGACAAAAATCTGAAAAAAGAGCTGTATCAAGAGCGATTTCGCACACCGGAGTACTTCTGGTTCTCGCCAGAAACTCTAGAGTTTGAAGGCTATCGGCTAGTGAATCAGCGTTACGAAGCGATCGCCGCCGACTCAGCCGGGAAACTCTGGAGTCAAGTGTTACATCTCTATTTGGGCCTGCATCAGGGGATGTTGCGGTACTTTCTAGAAAGCGGCGCGTTAGTACCGACCCCCGCAGAAGCTGCAGCCCAAGCTCAAACACAGGCCCAGCAGGCTGAATCACGAGCAGCAAGATTGGCAGAGCAATTGAGAACCTTAGGGATAGAACCTGAGGTCTGAAAACAGCACAGTGCCAACGGGACTGATGCGATTCGAACGCATGACCTACCGCTTAGGAGGCGGTTGCTCTATCCAGCTGAGCTACAGCCCCAGACAGTAAAACTATACAACATTCACTTAGCTGGGTGAGTGAAGATAGTTACAGCGGCGATCGCCCCCTCTTGCTTTAAGTTAAAATCCAGGTTCCCGGCCAGGGGCCACCGCCCACCTCTAAACCACAGAGCGAGCTAGTAGCGGTTAAAAGCGGAGTGCGATCGCCTTGCTTCCAGAGCTTCAGCGCTAGCTGTCCCCGCATCGTATCGCGGCAGCAGAAGCGCAGTCCCTCATAGGTCGGTGCCCGCAGGGGCGTACCAGGGAGATCTGTAGTGCCCACCAGCTCTACCCGATAATCGGCTGTTTCTGCCTGCATCTGCCAGTGTCCCCAAGGCTCAATCTGCCAGGTAACCCGGCCATTCCAGGGCACAAACTCGTAGAACTGACCCTGATAGTGAATGCCCACCATCGCCACTTCTTCCATCCAGCCCAAAACCTGTCGCCGTCCGCCCCCGGCAGTCAGCGCTAAATCCGGGTGCTGATCAAAGGCATTGCAGTTAAACCAGAACCATTTTTGCGGAAAAGCACCCCCCCAGTTTTTTTCACCGTAAGCCGGAGCTTGGCTAAATTCATAGCGCTGCCCCTGCCACTCAATCCAGCCAGAAGCTAGACCGTGGGCCATCAGAATCTGCCAGCCCGGTTCAAAAATCTGAAACTGAGACAGCCACCCGGCTGTGGACTGCTGCGGTTGCGCTGGTTGACCCCAGCCATAAACCGGCTCAATCCTGTACTGCCAGTGCGCCGCTAAACCATTGCCCGGATCTCGCAGCTTGCCCTGGTGCCAGGTAGCGGTGGCCTGGTAGCCTTCCTGCACCCCCTGCTCAAACTGATCAATCTCTAAAAGTCGAGCGGGTGGCTCTGCCGTGGCGTAGCGCCAGTGGCCCAGTCCTAGCGCCTGCGGCCAGCCCCAAAACTGACTGACATCCGCAAACGTACGACAGAGATATTCGTCATCCGGCCCCAAAATTTGAGCACCGCCACCGCTGTGAGGCTGCCCTCCTACGGGATCTTCGATTGAGTACATGAAAGCAAACGTTTGGCCGATATCAGGCAGCGTCACCCGGTAGTACCAGCCTTCAAAGAAACGACAGCGGCTACCACTGGGACGGTAGCCGCCGTCGTTTC
>JAAHIC010000678.1 GCA_010671965.1 Leptolyngbya sp. SIO4C5 | reverse complement strand
ATCCGAGAGAAGCCGCTGCCGCCAGAAACTCAGCAAAGTCTGCTAGCAAATACGGCTCGCTACTATGACCTGCTAGAACGGCTCATCAGCGATACGGTTGAGCTAGAGCTGACCATCTCAGATAGCGCCCTGCAGTTTGATCAAATCTTGCCCAGTCTGGTGCAAAATCAGCAGGTTGTAAACTATCTCCTTGAAGAAACGGCTAATCACCTCATTCGGCAACAGCAGGTTTCCAAGCTGCAGGCAATTACGGTTTTTAGCCTAGCTTTTTCAGTTCTGCTGGGGTTTGTTGTCTATCAGGTGCAAAGCGCTCATCAGCTCATTAGTCGGCTGCAGCAGCTAGCAGAGGGTATGCGCGAGGTCGCCGCCGGTCATGCGGTGAAGCAATCTAAACTGCCCCAGGGAGATGATGAAATTGGCCGGTTGGGCACTACCTTTCTGTCAATGGCGTCGCAGATTCAGGTGCAGATTGAAACCACTAAGCAGGCGCAAATCAAGGCTGAAGTGGCTAACCAGTCAAAGTCGCAGTTTCTCGCCCATATGAGCCATGAACTGCGTACACCCCTAAATGCAATTTTGGGATTTACCCAGCTCATGGGCCAGGATCTGTCGCTGACGGCTGAACAGCGATCGCAGCTTGATATCATCAATGCTAGCGGTAGCCATCTGCTAGATCTCATCAACGATGTGCTGGATATGGCCAAGATTGAGGCTGGCAAGGCCAATATCACTGTGGCCCACTTTGACCTGCTCAATTTGCTAGAAACGCTCGAAAAAATGCTGCAGCTCAAAGCAGAAGCCGCAGGACTCAGGCTGGTTTTAGAGCGATCGCCCAGTCTGCCCCGCCGGATTAGCACTGACCAGCGTAAGCTGCGCCAAATCTTGCTAAATCTGCTCAGCAATGCCGTCAAGTTTACGGAACAAGGACAAATTACGCTACGGGCCTGGGCCGAAGCGCCGGATCTTCAGACTACTCCCCAGCAGCAAAAGCTTTGGTTTGAAGTGAGTGATACAGGGGTAGGCATTGCATCCCCGGACATTCCCCATCTGTTTGACGCCTTTAAGCAGGGTCAATGTGGTCGGCAGGCTACAGAAGGAACAGGTTTGGGCCTGACTATCTGCAAATACTTTGTTGAGCTGCTGGCTGGAGAAATTTACGTCCGCAGTCGATTGGGCGAAGGCACAACCTTTTGTTTCTACATTCAAGCGGAGTCAGCCATGTCCCAGTCAACGTCTGCGCCTGCTATGCCGTCTCAGCCAGTTGCAGTGAAGCTTGCCCCCAATCAGCAGCCCTACCGCATTCTAGTGGTGGAAGACGATCGCCTGAGCCGACTCCTGCTGACTCAGTTGCTCAAAAATGTGGGCCTACAGCCGCGCGAAGTCGGCAATGGTCAGGAGGCGGTTGCCGTTTGGCAGAGCTGGCGACCTCACCTGATTTGGATGGACATGCGGATGCCCGTGATGGACGGCTATGAAGCGACTCGGCAGATCCGGCAGCTAGAGGGAGCAACGGAGGCGGCCTCGACGAAGATTATTGCGCTGACGGCCAGTGCCTTTGCGGGAAGCCAAGCAGAAATTTTGCAAGCAGGGTGTGATGACGTTTTGCATAAGCCGTTTAAGCGTCAGGTGATTCTAGAAAAGATGAGTGAGTATCTGAATATCCGCTATCTCTACCAAACGCTACCTCAGACAGATGCTCTGGCAATGTCGCCGGATGCTATCCCTGAACTAGTTCCCAAGCGGTTGCAACAGATGCCGATGGCATGGATAGAGAAACTGCATCAGGCTGCAGGGCTAGCAGATAGCAACGCGATCGCAGAGCTGATTGGTCAAATTCCGGTGGCTGAGAAAGCCCTGATTTCAGCGCTCAAGGCACTAGATGAGCGCTTTGCTTACGAGGCTATTCTAGAAGCAACGAGAGTTCTAATTGCCCCGGTTTCTAGCTATTCGATGGATAAGCGAATTTAAAATCTTCCCTCCTTATGGAAACGCCAACCTCTCTCATGCCACTCGATGATTCAGGGACTGCAGCCAATATTCTGGTTGTAGATGACAAGTCCAACAACGTCAAGCTGCTGTCTAAAGCTCTCAAGGCTCATGGGTACTCCGTCAGAGGCGTCCTCTCTGGCAAAATGGCGCTGCGAGCCATTGACGTGCTGCCCGATCTAATTTTGCTAGACATCATGATGCCGGAGATGGATGGCTTTGAGGTCTGTCAGCAAATCAAGTCGATGCCCAGGACGCGCCATATTCCGGTCATCTTTCTCAGCGCGCTGAGTGATACCGAAAACAAGCTTAAAGCCTTTGAGATTGGGGGCGCTGACTACATCACTAAACCGTTTCACATCGAAGAGGTCTTAGCCCGGGTAAACCATCAGGTACAGCTCCAGCAGCTCCAGCAGCAGCTCTTGGACAAGTCTGCGCGGCTAAAAGAGCAAAACCAGCAGCTCCAGCAGGAGATTCAGGAGCGGCTTGCCGTAGAAGCGGCTCTGCGCCAATCAGAAGCGCGGGAACGAGAGCGCTCTAATGAGCTGCAGCAAACGCTGAAGCAGCTCCAGCTGACGCAGACCCACCTAATTCAGCAGGAGAAAATGTCAAGTTTAGGGCAGCTAGTAGCGGGGATTGCCCACGAAATCAACAACCCGGTCAGCTTTATCTATGGCAACTTGAAACATGCTCGCTCCCACGCGGCTGACCTGATAGCGCTGATCGAACGCTATCAGCAAGTGCTGCCGACGCCGCCCGCAGATTTACAGGCTGCCATTGAGGACATTAATTTGGACTTCATTGCGGAAGACTTTCCGAAGCTAATTACTTCGATGGACGTGGGGGCTGGCCGGATCTGCGAAATTGTCCGATCGCTGAAAACTTTCTCTCACCACAGCGAAGCCGAACTTAAGTGGGTCAACATTCATGAGGGACTAGACAGCACGCTGATGATTTTGCAAAATCGATTCAAAGCCAATGGTTCTCAGCGAGCGGTTGAAGTGATTAAAGAATATGGAGATCTGCCTCTAGTCGAGTGCTATCCCAGTCAGCTCAACCAG
>JAAHIC010000677.1 GCA_010671965.1 Leptolyngbya sp. SIO4C5 | reverse complement strand
TAACACCTGCTGCAAAAGCGCCGTATCGCCCATAATCGTCGGGAGATCGCCAATTTGCAGATCCACGGCTGACGCCTCAGACTCTACCAGTACGACCTCAATCACGCTTTGCACCAGCGGCTGTAGTTCAACGGTATTGAGGACAAGTTCTTGGCGGCCAATCCGGGAAAGCTTTAGCAGCCCCTCGATGAGCTGTTCCATTCTGGAGCTGCTAGATTCAATCACCTGCAGGTAGTGGGCTGACTTTGAATCTGCTAAAGAGTCTCCCTGTTCTAGCTGTCGGCGGAGGGCCGTCACAAACCCTTGAATATGCCGCAGCGGGGCGCGTAAATCGTGAGAAACAGAGTAGGAAAAGGATTTTAGCTCCTGATTAGCGGCCTCTAGCTGGACTGTGCGCTGGCTGACGCGTGCTTCTAGATCTGCGTTGAGCTGGCGAATCTCAGCTTCGGCCAGTTTGAGACTGCTAATATCGCGCATGATGGTGGAAAAGTACTCAATGTCGCCCGTTTCAGACTTGTGGGCAATAATCATTTGAGAAACTGGCAGTTCATTACCGTCTGCTTGCCGCACGGCTGTCTCCCCAACCCAGATGCCATGATGGCTGGCAGTCGGGATGCCTTGTCGTTCAACAATGTCTAAAGCCCATTGAGGATGGTAGTCAGGGATTTTTTTCTGGGAAACATCGGCATCAGCAGCTAGACCGAGCAAATGTTTAGCCTGAGTATTACTCCAAAGTGCTTGCCCTTGAGGATTGGCAATGCCGATGTAGTCTGTGGAGGCTTCTAGAATCGTAATTAAGCGATCGCGGTCTTGCTCAGCCAGCTTTTGCTCAGTCACGTCAACGGCCATCGAAATGACGCTATACCGCCCATCGGGAAGCTGTCCTAGATTGGCGGAGCTGAAGTACCAGATACGCTGTTCTCCCGTGCGAGTAGTGATCGCAAACTCGCCTTCATCGGCTGTGCCGTGCTGGTGATACAGGTCATTAATGTGCGTGCTGACGGCGGCTTCACGCCCCCTGTATGCCTTTTCAATCCAGGCGCTGATAGTCGGTATCTCCTGCGGACTATAGCCGGTCAGCTCTGTCCAGGTTTGATTAATCTCTAGAATCTCTCCGTCTTCGGCATGAATGATAATTGGAAAGGGAGCGTACAAAATAGCGCGGCGGAATCTTTCTTCACTTTGGCGTAGGGCTTGTTCTGCTTTCCGCCGCTGGTTTATCTCCGCCTGGAGCTGTCGGTTAGAGGCAGAAAGCTGCTCTGTCCGCTGCAAAACTCTGGCTTCTAGCTCAGCATTGAGCTGACGAATTTCGGCCTGAGCCGCCTGAATAATGAGCTGATTTTGAATACGAGCTAGCACTTCTTCGGTGTGGAAGGGCTTGGTGATGTAGTCAACCCCGCCGGCGGCAAACGCTTTCACCTTGTCTAAGGTATCGTCCAGGGCGCTAAGAAAAATAACGGGAATCTCGCGAGTCTGCTGCCTTGATTTGAGAGCCTGACAAACCTGATAGCCGTCTAAATCTGGCATCCGAATATCCAGCAAAATGACATCGGGCTGAGCTGATTCTGCGGCTCGCAGCGCCATCGCTCCGCTCAAGACGCCCCGGACTTCATAGCCGTGTTTGGTCAAAACTCGATCCAAAACCCTGAGGTTCTCTGAAATGTCATCAACAATTAAGATTCTGCCTTTAACAGCTTGATTCAGTGGAATATTCATCTAATTGCTCAATTAAATCAATAATTTTGTCCCAACAGAAGCCACTAACCCAGTCGAGCAGGACTTTTTTCAAGGTGGCAGCAGCAGGTGGAATTTGCTCAATGAGCTGCATCATCTGGGAACGATTGGCCTGCTCGGCGGCAACATAGACTTGTCGAATCCAGGATCCTGGCATTTGACGGAGAATCTGAGGCGATATCGGAGCAACAGGCTGACCGGCTGAACTAATCAGAGTTTTGGTTTCATAGACATACTGCACCCCTAAATGCTGGGCGATCGCGCCAAAAATTTCATTGACCTGGATGGGCTTACAAATGAGATCATCACAGCCAGCCCCATGAACCACGGTACGCTCTTGCTGAAAGACACTGGCGGTCAGGGCAATGATAATGGGCTTGGAGGGGTAGGCTGATTGCTGCTGCCGAATCTGCCGGGTCGCTTCGTAACCGTCCATTACCGGCATTCGCATATCCATCCAGATCAGATGGGGTTGCCAATCTTGCCATTGATAGACCGCCTCTTGCCCGTTCTCGGCTTCGCGCACCTCAAAGCCGACTGAAATTAACAGGCGAGTCAAAAGCTGTCGGTTGGTGGCCCGGTCGTCAACAACAAGCAGGCGACAGGGGGACTGACCTACTGCCAAGCCAATTACGCGGCGCACGGCAGTAGCCGTCGGCACCGCCATCGCGTTTCCGGGCTGTACCGCAATGGTCAGACGAAAAGTGGAGCCTTGACCGAGGCGGCTCCTCACTGTGATATCTCCTCCCATTAGCCGGGCAAACCGACGGCTAATTACCAGTCCTAGGCCGGTTCCTTCTTCTGCTAAACGACCACTTTCGGTTTGCACAAAAGCCTGAAAGAGATGGCCTATCTCGGATTCAGCAATGCCAATGCCGGTATCTTCTATCTCAAACTGCAGGTTGAGCAAAGCCTGAGAACGCGAGGATGGAGGCGGCTCTAGCTGGCTCACCCGCAGGATCACGCTTCCCTGCTCGGTAAATTTGATAGCGTTGTTGATGAGATTCATCAAAATTTGACGCAGCTTTTGGGCATCCGTTTTGATGAACTGAGGCACAGCCGTGGAGCAGACAAAGATAAACTGCAGCCCTTTAGCCTGTGCTGGCAGCCGCAAAATATCTTCTAAGGCATCAAGTAAGACATAGAGGTCAAAATGGCCTTGATTTAAAGTGATGTGGCCCGACTCGATTTTTGACACTTCCAGCACGTCATTGATCAGCTCTAGCAGATGTTTGGCGCTGTGGCTGATGACGCTAACTTCCTCGGCGGCAGTCAATAAAGCATCGGAAGAGCACAGGTCTGAAATCCAACCAACAA
>JAAHIC010000676.1 GCA_010671965.1 Leptolyngbya sp. SIO4C5 | reverse complement strand
CAATCTCGTTGCCATCAGTATTTTTGCCCTAACGATGGCCAGTCTGCTAGGGCAAAAATACTGATGGCAACGAGATTGAGCGTAGTTTGTCGCATTATTGAGGGGCTGGCGCCGACTCTGCAGGCTCAGGGCGGCTGTCTTCTTTATAGAACGTTTCTAAGCTATCGCGATCGCCGACAAATCGCCAATGCCAGGGTTCATAACTAATTCCCTGAACATTGTCTTTCGGGAATGAGAGTTCAAAGCTATAACGAGCTGCATTCTGCTCCAGCCAGCGAAAAGCGGGCGTATTTTCAAAGGCGACTTCTAAATCAATATCGGGCCGCGAACCGTCTAAGATATCGATGGCATAGCCCGTATGGTGTTCGCTGTAGCCTGGTGGAGCGCTGACTTCGGCCCGTACGTCAGTCCGCTGGGTGCGATCGGCTTTGATCTGAAAAAACAAGTAGTCTTGATCCTCATTAGAGCGAAAGCCTGAGACGGGACGGAGGTAAATGCCTTCCGCTCTAGCTTGGGCCTGCATATCTAAAAACTTCTCGGCAGCGGCCCGCTCTAGCTTGATGCTGCCATCCGCCACGATCTTGACCAAGCGATCGCGGGGTACCTCTTCATAGGCTCTGTGCCCTAGTATAGTTGGCACCTGCGCAGCAGTCACCGCGGTTGAAGAAGTCGGCTCAGCCATAATAACGCGCGCGGCATCCTCAGCAGCGGCGTCCATCTGCGTTACTGCGCCATTGCTGCTGCGCTGGCTAAGAGCGGCTGTTTGCCAAGCAGTAAAGGCACCCAGCCCCACTGCGGCAAAAATGCCAATTCCTAGCCACAGCCAGCGAGAGCTAGTCGAACGATCGCTGCGATCGCCAAGTGCCCCCTCCCTTAAAGCCTCTGGAATATCATCCATAGCAGTCAATATGCGTTAACCCGGGTGTTCGTAGCCTGCTCGGCGGCAAGGCTCACAGACGACTCGATTTTAGACTGAATCTAGATCAATTGGGCACGAGATTAGCCTAGTTTCGGATGTTTATTGAGCCGCAAATGCCATACAATTTGCCATTTAACGTTTAACTACTGCGCTACTCGCTGAGCGCTGAGAACCTGCTGAATCCGTTCTCGGCTATCTTCTAAATGAGCCAGCGTCGTAATATCCAAATCCCTTCCCTGTTTTCGCAGCACGCTGGCAATATCGCGCTCTAGCTGCCGTAGCTGATAGCGGGCGATTACTCTGGCATCTTCCGGAGTGGCCATCGTTTCAAAGACTGTAATCAGCTCTAGAAAGTTTGTGGGCTGGCTAGGGCTACGCAGCACCATGCCGCTCAAAATATTTAGGTAGTGCCGCTGCAGACCTCGGCGCAACAGTCCAACTTCAGTAGACTCGGCTTCAAGCTCGCTCCAGATGCCCTGCTGTAGATTCTCAAACAGATCGGGCAGAGTCAGCACGACCTCTGAACCGGCCTTTAGCTCTAGCTCCTGAATCCGAGACAGGCGCGTGGCTGAGAGCAAATCGATCAGCACAATGCCCTGCAGAAAAGAAACCCGATCGTAGATGGGATAGTCTAGGGACGAAACTAGAGCGTAGCTGCCCCAGTGAAACCAGCGGTCAGGGGCGAGCTGATTCAGGAGCTGAGGCGAAAAGTCAAAGACATCTGCGTCAAACACATAGGTCTGCAGCGTTGCTAAAGCCTGCTGCTTTTCTAAAGCAATTGGCTCAAACGGTAAGCGGCCATTGGCATCACCGGGATATTGACGGTTAAACCGCCGACCGCCGACATAGTTAGAGACGGTTAGCGCCTGACTGAAGTAGTAGTTGAAGACCGTTTCAAAGCGATCGCGGAGGACACCATAGCTCTCATCTGGCAGCAAATAGCCGTTTTCTAGCCGCTGCCAAACTGCCTGAGCGTTCTGCATTTGCCATTGGGCATACTGCAGCGGATCGCTACTGAGGTCAAAAGCATTGGTTTCTGGATCTAAGAAGCTAAAAGCATCTTCGTCTGTGCCATAGGTGAGTTCTGGTCGCTCAATTTGGCTGGCGATCGCCCGTAGTTCTGGCTGCTCTAGCTGGGGATGAATAGCCTCGATCGGCTTGTAGCCATACTCAATTGCCCACTCATCGTAGGGGCCTAGCTGGGCGGGAAAATAGTCACCCTGAGCCATATCTGGTGGGGCCAAGTTGACAGGGAAATAGTCCATCAGGGAGCTGACTAAACCCTGCGATCGGGTAATTTCCTGATTGTGGAGTTCTGCCGGAGAGAGCATCAAGCTGCCGCGAAAATTATGCCGCAGCCCTAGAGTGTGACCGACTTCGTGGGCTGTAAGTGCTCGCAGATATTGATAAATATAGGTGTCTAAATCTAGGCGATCGCTAGCCCCTAGCTGAACCGTGTTCAAGGCCAATGCGCCAAAGGCGCTCTGCTGAGCCGCTGACAATCCCACGCACCGCTGGCGGAGCTGCTGCTGCAGGGTGGCGGGCGCAGCGGCGAGCTGCCGTGGATTGGCCAAGAGCTGATCTAGCGAGTTATTGGCCTGAGACAGCATCCACTGGGCTAGATATCCTTGATAGCGATGTCCGCAGAGCTGACCGTAGAGCTGTTCACTAGGGCCAAGATTACTGGCTAGGGTCCGATAGCTGCCATTTAGCTGACGGATGACATTGGCATCAATGACAATATCCGCATCTAGAATTTCTCCGGTCAGCGGATTGACGCGGGAAGGGCCGAGCGCTTCAGCCCAGGGCCGAAAAGAGTCTGACCAGCGAATGGTGTTGTAGCGAATGTCTGCTGGGTTCCAGTCAGCATCATCAGGCATCTGCCGTACTTCGATCGCGCCTTGAAAGCCTATTTTTTCAAAGGCTTCATTCCACATCAACACCCCTTCACGAATAGCCGTTCGGTACTCTGCTGGCACCGTATTCTCAATCCAAAAGACAATAGGCTCTTGAGGCGGAGAAAGGTCTGCCTCCGGGTTTTGCTTTTCTAGGTGCCAGCGCTGGATATAGCGGGTAAAGGGATCTTGGCGGCGATAATCAAGAGGCGTTTGATAAGCGGTGACAAAATAGCCTACCCGCTCATCTA
>JAAHIC010000675.1 GCA_010671965.1 Leptolyngbya sp. SIO4C5 | reverse complement strand
GAGGATTTAAGTCTAGCTCTGGTTACGGACGTTCCGCTGCAGGTAGACGAAGGGGGCGTCTGGGCAGAGTTTACTCTGGAAGCGGCTGACCTGAAAACCTTCGTGCTGCGGGAAATGCAGTCTGACTGTAATGACTGCGGCCTGCCGTTGCCCAACGATGCAGCCACCGGACTCTTTGAGCAGACTGTAGGCTATTGGCGCAACTGGATCAAGCAGTGTGTTTACAAAGGGCGCTGGCGGGAAGTGGTTGAGCGATCGGCGCTGGCCCTGAAGCTGATGACCTACGAGCCAACCGGCGCGATCATTGCCGCCCCCACCTGCAGCCTGCCAGAAGAGATCGGCGGCGAACGCAACTGGGACTACCGCTTTACCTGGATTCGCGATGCCGCTTTCACCCTGTACGGCCTGCTGCGCATCGGGTTTACCCAAGAAGCGGCTCAGTTTATGGACTGGATTACAGCTCGCTGCCACGAGCTAGATCCCAACGGCACGTTGCAGACGGTCTACAGCATTGACGGTGAGCACGATCTAAAGGAAGAAGACCTGCATCACCTAGAGGGCTATCGCGGCTCAGCCCCCGTGCACATCGGCAACAGCGCAATGGGTCAGCTCCAGCTTGACATCTACGGCGAGCTGCTAGATTCTGTCTACCTGTTTAATAAGTACGGTACGCCGATTTCCTATGACCTTTGGCAAAAGCTGCGAGAGCTGGTGAACTGGGTGTGTGACAACTGGCAGCGGCAAGATGAGGGCATTTGGGAGCCCCGCGATGGCCGCAAGCAGTTTGTTTACTCCAAACTAATGTGCTGGGTAGCGCTCGATCGCGGCCTGAGATTGGCGGCCAAGCGCTCGTTCCCGGCCGATCGCGATCGCTGGACAAAAGTGCGCGATGAAATTTACGAAGAGGTAATGGCCAAGGGCTGGAATGAGGAGCGCCAAGCCTTCGTCCAGCACTACGACAGCGATGTTCTAGATGCCAGCAATTTGATTATGCCGCTGGTCTTCTTCATGTCCCCCAACGATCCGCGCATGTTGAAGACCCTAGCCGCAATGCGAAAGCCACCGTCTCAGGGGGGCTTAGTTTCTAGCAGCCTGGTTTATCGCTACGATCCGCAACATGCCGAAGATGGCCTCGAGGGGGAAGAAGGCACCTTCAACCTTTGCAGCTTTTGGCTGGTGGAAGCATTGACCAGAGCCGGACGCACCGATGCCAATAAGCTGGATGAAGCGCGGCTGATGTTTGAGGAAATGCTGAGCTACGCAAATCATCTCGGCCTTTATTCAGAAGAAACCGGCTCCAGCGGTGAAGCCTTGGGCAACTTTCCGCAGGCATTTACCCACCTCTCCCTGATCAGCGCGGCCTGGAATCTGAACGAAGCGATCGAGCAGCCCTAATACGGCTTTTTCTACAATAGTTAGAAACGGGGGAACAAAGATGAAAGTTGCTGACTTAATCCACTGGTTCGAGGCTTGGGCTCCCCCCGCCTGGCAGGAAAAGTGGGACAACTGCGGCTGGCAAATTGAGCCCGGCGTCCTAGACGAGCCAGCGCGGGTGCTGGTGTGCCTGACGCCGACGCTGGCGGTGATGCAGGAGGCGATCGCCCTGCAGGCTCAGGGCACCCCCGTCAACCTGATTTTTGCCCACCATCCGCTGATTTTTAGCCCCCTTAAAGCTGTGACCAAGGGGGATGCCATTGGCGACATGGTACGCCTCAGCTTTAGCCACGGCATTGGCGTTTACAGTGCCCACACTAATTTTGATCAGGTTGCGGATGGCACTGCCGATGTGCTGGCCCAGCTCTTAAACTTGCAGGGCTCCAGCCCGGTCGTCCCGACTCAAAATGAGCTGGGCTATGGCCGTGTTGGTAATTTACCCAGCCCTATTTCGCTGCAGCAGCTCTTAGGCAAGATTCGCGCGGCGCTCAATCCGCCCAATCTGATTTTTTCGCCCACCGCCGATTTGGCTCAGCCAGTTGAGCGCGTCGCGGTTTTAGGCGGCTCTGGCGCTAGCTTCCTCAGTGACGTAGCTGAGACAGGGGCGCAGGTCTATCTCACCTCGGACTGCAAGTTTCATCAGTTTCAGGAAGCCCGCGATCGCGGCCTAATTCTGATTGATGCCGGGCACTATGCCACTGAGCGACCTGCCTGCGATCGCCTGGTGCAGAAGCTGCAGCAGACAGGCGTGGAGTGGGTAAAGCTCAGCGATCGCGATGAAGATTTTCGTCAGTTTTGGGTGAGCAATCATGGCTAAAAAGAGCGCTCTGCCTCCCGGTCTGCTGATCCGCACCGGCAAGTGGGTGTGGACAACCCTGTGGCAGGTAATGATGTCTAAGCTAGCGCCGAGCGATCGCAGCGGTGCCTATGTGCGGCCTGAGAGTCAGTTCCGCGATCGGGTCAGCCCTGAGGCCGAGGCGCAATTTCCGGCAGCAGCGGGTCGCTACACTCTAATTGCTGGACTGGGTTGTCCTTGGGCGCACCGAACCCTGGTGGTGCGAGCGCTGAAGGGGCTGACGGAAGTGATTCCGCTGGTGATTGTCTCGCCTAGCTCCGACCAGGGTATTTGGCTGTTTGAGCAGCCGTTTGCCGGTTGTCAGACTTTGCCCCAGCTCTACCAGTCTGCGCGGACGGACTATAGCGGGCGATCGACGGTGCCGGTGCTGTGGGACAGTCAGACTCATCAAGTTGTCAATAACGAAAGCGCCGAAATCATCATCAACCTGAATCAGGCATTTCATCAGTTTGCGCAGCAACCAGGACTCGACCTGTACCCGGCAGCGCTGCGATCGCAAGTCGATCAGTGGAACGACCAGATTTATCACGCCGTTAATAATGGCGTCTATCGCTGCGGCTTTGCCCAGTCCCAAGCGGCCTACGATCAGGCGGTTGGGGAACTGTTTGAGATGTTGGATTTAATCGATCGCACCTTAGCGAGTCAGCGCTACCTCTGTGGCGCTCAGCTCACCTTAGCTGATGTGCGGCTGTTTACCACTCTCTTTCGCTTTGATATCGTTTACTACGGCCTGTTTAAGTGCAATCGCCGCCGCATTCAGGACTATACCTACCTTGGCA
>JAAHIC010000674.1 GCA_010671965.1 Leptolyngbya sp. SIO4C5 | reverse complement strand
GGCGAATTTGAGTCTCAACCAGATCATTGAAGAAGCGATCGAGGCCCTCTGCTTTCAGCGCCAGCAGCCGCTCGGTCGCAGATTGAAAGCTATCTGCCGTCAGCGTTTCTCGATCGTGCTGAAAGACGCCCCACAGTACCGCTTCATAGAAGGCATAGCGGGCCTCTTGAGTGTAGTCAAAGTTGGCCGCTAGAATTTGCCTCATGTAAGGTTCTGCTTGCGGTTGGGGCGCGAGAGGGATTAGCAATCGCAGCCAGCTCAAATCCTTAGAGAGCAGGACTAACAGCCGGAAATCATCGGTTTCAATCTGCCAGGCATCAGGCGGCAATGCTTGTACGCGATCGCCAAAACGCTGCTTTAGCTCATGGGTAATGTCATCAGGGGTCATGGCTTCACCATATCAGGCCCAAACATTTTAAAAAATTGGCAGTAAAAAAGCCTCCCCCTAGAGGGAGGCGGCTGAATCAGTAGTGATGCGATTCAGCAACCGAAATCAGAAGGCACTTAGCTCAACCACTCTTCAACCGCTTCCGCCTTGGTGTTGGTGTTGCGCGAAGGGGTTTCCCGCTCAAACTTCATGTGTACCGAGCGAGTTTGCTCGCCGTCAGCCGCCACCGCCATGATCGGGTAGTCAATTAGACCATCTTGGAATGACATTTGGAAGCGGAAGGTGCCATCGGGATTGAGCTTAATCGGACGTCCCCCAATCGTCACGGTGGCATCTGGCTCGGTAGCGCCGTAAACAATCAGTTCAGCATCCGCAACCAGCCAAAACTTACGTGGGCGAATCGGCGGGGCCGAAGCCGAGAAGCCTACGCCTGACATGTTTAGCCCGACACCAGACATATTGAGGCCCATACCGACGCCCGACATCCCCATGCCAACGCCCGACATTGTTAGGCCCATCATGCCCATGCCCATACCCATGCCCATGCCCGCACCGGACATAGTCATGCCCATGCCAGAAGCGGTGGCTCCAGCCCACATGCCGACCCCAGAAGGGAAGACGTAGGAGCTAACGGCTTGTTCAGGAGCCGCCATCTGCATGGAGCCATAGACAGAGCCAGGGACGTGCTGCATGGAGCCAAACAGCGAGCCAGCCATCCGTTGGGCTTCAGCCGCTTTTGCCATGTCAAAGACGTTGTCATGCAGATTACCGTTCATCTCCATCCGCTTGCTGGGCGGCACCAGGTTGGCAAAGGTCTTACCGCGCAGATCCTCATTCCAGCCAACGGTGATGAACTGATCTTCAACCCAGTCAGAGGGATAAACCGGCGGTACCCGAACCGGCGTAGAGCGGGCTAGCACCAGCCAGCGGCCATCGCCGCAAACGTAGCCAATCTCAGCAATATAATCGCGATCGCTGACCGGAACTGGAACATACCACTCCCGCGCTAGTTCATCGCATTCGTACTGCTGTAGGCTGTGGGGCGTCCGATTCTCCAGCTTCATGTTGGTGACGTCATAAAAGCGGAGTGCCAAACGAATACCACCCTGTCGGCGCAGTTCTTCTTTGTGCTCGTTGGGAATATCCCAGTAAGCATAAGCCCATTGGGGATCACGAGGCATCAATACAATCCGGCTCTCGCCGTAACCAGAAGGTAAATCAGCCAGCCCTTCATCTACGGTGGCTAAGACATCGGGCGTTGGTTCCTCAGTTGCCATGTCAAACTTGGCGGCTTCAACTTCCGACTGCCCCTCGGTGGCCATCGGTACGGGAGTAGACAGCGTACGCTTTGCCTGCACAGCTTGAATAGCCGCAATCAGCTCAACTTTGCGCATCCGGCTATAACGAGAAACTTCGCACTCGCTAGCAACCCGGCGGAGTTGTCGTAGCGTCATCTCTTCGAGTGGGGGGCGTTCCTGAGTCATAAACTGAATCTCCTTAATGCTTCTTTGATAGGTGCTTTAGAACTAACCCAGCAGACTCACCCAACTGTCACCAAACTGCCGGAAGATGGCCGACTGGATATTTGCAATCTCTTCGGGATCGCATTTGTAAAACAATATTACAGAAATCTGACGGTAGATCAAGTCTGGAAACTTTGGCGTTTCAGGGATTTAACGCAATAATCAGCCATTCGGGGATCGCAATGTCATGAATCTATGACATTGCGATCCCCGAAAATATCAGGAAGCGCTGACTAACGATCCCAAAAGCTGAGTCAGTTTAATCACTGATAGAACGGGGAAAATTTGTGTCATCCTTGACAAGAAACTTGCCGGTCTAGAGCCAGACAGTTTTGCCGCATAGCGTACGACAAGATCTATGGACTCAATGCCAGATTGCTCAAAAACGCAGGCCAATACCCAGTCAGCACAGCCCAAAACAGTTAGAGGTAGCCGTCTGATCAGCCGTGTTTTATCGCCAGCGCTGCGGCTTTGGCTGCAGACCCAGATCGAGCAGGCTGAAAATTTGCAGTTCAAAATTAGCAGCAGCGATCGCTGCCTGCTGCGTGGTCAGGTAACCCAAGTTAACTTGTCAGCCGATGGGGCGATCTATCGCGGCTTGCAGCTAGGGCGAGTGAGCCTGATAGCGACTGATATTCATGTCAACCTAGGGCAGGTAATGCGAGGCAAGGCGCTACAGCTTTTAAGCCCGTTTTTAATCACGGGACGGGTAGTTCTTAGCCAGTCTGATCTCAATGCCTCACTACAGACAACCACGATGGCCGAAGCCCTGCAAAACTTTCTAGTTAAGATCTATCGCCGGGGCGATCGCCTTTCTGAACCACTCGCTCAGCGGCTAGAAGCTATCGCAGCAGTACCGCTCGACTGCTTGAAAGGCAGCGGACACGTCCGAGGAGGGGTTTTAACCATCAGCCTGCACGACCAGAAGACTCAGGCTTCCCTCGTCTTGCGCACCCGCTTACAGATTCAGCAGGAACGGCTACTGACGCTACTCCAGCCCCAGCTTTTAGAAGATATTGAAGCGCCGACGGGTCTACCGCTGACGGAATTGGAGGGGCTGCAGGTTGATCTGGGAGCCGATGTTGAAATTCAGCACTTTGCTTTAGAAGACGGTCAGCTAAAGTGTCAGGGCAGCGTTAGAGTACAGCCTGGGGGCGATCGCGAATCTG
>JAAHIC010000673.1 GCA_010671965.1 Leptolyngbya sp. SIO4C5 | reverse complement strand
CGATAGCGCTGTTCGCTCAGGCTCAGAGCGAACAGCGCTATCGCTCTGTCGTAGACAGTATTCGTGAGATTATCTTTCAGACGGACGCTGAGGGCAATTGGACGTTCTTGAATGCCTCATGGCAGGCAATTACTGGTTTTTCGTCTGAGGAGAGCTTAGGAAAACCTTTCTGGCAGTATTTCCATGTTCAAGATCAGCCCTGGTGTCGTGACTGCACCCAGCAGATGGCTCAAAATTTGCAGCAGCAGCAGCGTGAACTGAGGTTGCAGACTCGTTCAGGCCAAACCTGCTGGATTGAAATAGACCTACAGCCCCAGCATGACGAAAGTGCCGCTTTTGTCGGTATGGTTGGGGTTATCAACGATATCAGCGATCGCCGTAAAGCCCAAGAAATGCTGGAGGCCCGCGCTAACGAACTGGCGCAAATTAATACGCTGCTGCTACAAACGACCGGCCTCTTAGAGCGACGTAATCAAGAACTCGATCAGTTTGCCTATGTTGCCTCCCATGATCTGAAGGCCCCATTGCGGGCGATCGCCAATCTTTCTACCTGGATAGAAGAAGACGTCGGCGATCAGCTACCAGCAGAAAGTCAAGAACATATGCGACTGATGCGGGGCCGAGTTCATCGCATGGAGGCGCTGATTGAAGGGCTCCTAGCCTACTCCCGTATAGGGCGCAAAGAAGTCCCGACAGAAACTTTTTCACTGCAAGACTTTTTAGAAGAAGTGATTGATTTGCAGGCCCCACCCGACGATTTTGTGATTAACCTGCCATCACATCTGCCGACGATAACCGCTAAGCGCCTGATTTTGCGACAGGTTTTCTCTAACCTGATTAGCAACGCCGTTAAATACAACGACAAGCCTCAAGGCAAAATAGATATTCAATTCCACGACAAAGACTCATATTACGAATTTTTAGTCAGCGATAACGGCCCTGGAATTGCGCCTCAATATCACGATAAGATCTTTCAAGTGTTCCAAACCCTTGAACCCCGCGACAAAACTGAAAGCACCGGCATTGGTTTGTCTATCATCAAAAAAATTATTGATACGGAGGGTGGCGAGATTAATGTGGACTCTCAGCTAGGAGAGGGGACCACCTTTCACTTCATCTGGCCTAAACAAAACTGACGATGGGAATGCTAATAGACATGCAGGCGGTTGGCTGAGCGATGGCTGTGAGCGAAAAATTCCAAACGCTAGAGTCTATCCCTTAGCAGATAGGTATTGACCGTCGGACTTGATATAAATGACAAAACCTTAACTTTGCTTTGTAGCAATCGCGCCTCATGGACTCTAGAGCGATCAATATCCTGCTGGTAGAAGACGACGAAGTCGATGTGATGAACGTGAAGCGGGCTTTTCGCAAAAACAACATCGTCAACCCGCTTTATGTGGCTGGAAACGGTCTAGAAGCTCTAGAAATGCTGCAGGGCAGTCAAGATAAGCGTCCTTTGATCCCCGATGAGAGGAGACTGGTTTTGCTGGACTTGAATATGCCTAAGATGGGCGGCATCGAGTTTTTACAAAATCTCAGAGCTGATCCTAAGCTGTGCCTAACTCCCGTAATCGTGCTAACCACATCCAATCAGGATCAAGATCGGGTCGAAGCCTACAAGTTAAATGTTGCGGGGTATTTGTTGAAGCCTGTCACATTTCTCAACTTCGCTGAGGTGATGGCAACTTTAAACAAGTACTGGACTCTATGCGAAATGCCGTAAGACTGCCCACGTAAGCGTTAATGAAGAAAACGACTGCTGCCTCAACTGCACAATCAGCAAATTTGCTGAAGATTTTAATTGTTGATGATGACGAGATCGATCGTTTGGCAGTTCGTCGTGCTTTTAGAAAGGCTAATATCCCGCTGCAGTTTGATGAGGCAGAAAACTGCCAAACCGCGATCGCTATGCTGCGGCAGCTTTCCTTTGACTGCATCTTTTTGGACTACCGCCTGCCAGATATGAGCGGACTGGAGTTAGTCAAAGCTTTGCGCCAGGCCGGTCTGAAAATTCCGCTGATTGTGCTCACAGGTCAGGGCGATGAAGAAATAGCCGTGGAGCTGATGAAGGCTGGCGCTTCGGACTATTTATCAAAGTCAAAAATCACTCCGGGTACATTAGTGCGCTGTCTGCGCAATGCGATCCGGGTCTATGAAGCTGAACTTGAAGCGGCGCAGGCCCAGCAGGAGCTACGGGAAAAGAACGAAATTTTGACCCGGCAAAATTTAGAGCTGGAAAAGCAGCGGCAGCAAATTCAGCTCCAAAATATTGAACTCATCCGGGCTTCGCGGCTCAAGTCTGAGTTTTTAGCCACTATGTCTCACGAGCTGAGAACGCCGATGAACGCCATCATTGGGTTTTCTCAGATTTTGCTGCGTCGCGGTCAGGGGCGATTTTCACAGCAGCATGTAGATATGGTGCAGCGCATTTTGAATAACGGCAAAAATCTGCTGACCTTGCTGAATGACATTTTGGACTTTTCTAAGATAGAAGCGGGCCGCTTACAGCTCAAGCTAGAAAGGTTTAATGCGGCTCAGCTGATCGAGTCAACAACTGAGGAGCTGCGATCGCTAGCGGAAGAAAGCGGTCTATCTCTACAGCTCAAGATCCAGCTCAGCAACCCTTGGATCATCAACGATCCGATTCGCTTTCGTCAGATCCTCGTCAACCTCCTTTCCAACGCCATTAAATTTACGGATCAAGGTAGGGTTTCCGTTGAACTGACGGAAATATCGCCTGAGCAACTTTGTTTACGGGTGATCGATACCGGGATTGGTATTGAGCCTAATCATCTCAAACACATTTTTGAAGCCTTCAGACAGGTTGATCAAACCAGCACCCGCCGCTATCCAGGAACGGGGCTTGGGCTAGCGATTGTAGATTCTTTAGTCAAGATGATGCACGGCACAGTTGAAGTCAATAGTCATATAGAGCAAGGGTCTGTTTTTACCGTGAGTATTCCTCGCCATGTCCAAACAGCGGAACCTGACAGTTCTGAAACATGTACAAAGGTTGATATTTTGGCTTCCTGAAGGCTTGAGCGATCGCGCCTAGGTTGAGGTGATTAGGCTCAATACCAAT
>JAAHIC010000672.1 GCA_010671965.1 Leptolyngbya sp. SIO4C5 | reverse complement strand
TCAATATAGAGGGCCAGTAGGGCATTGGCAAACAGCAGTCCCAGCGTCAACAAAAACAGAATTTGGCGGATATCCTTGAGCGCTTGCAGAGAATAGTCCAGCGGCGTCACGGCTAAAACTGTCCAGAGACGGCGATCGCTTGGCCCGACAGCAACTTCTAGCCCGCTATACCCGGCAATCCACTCATCGCTATCCGCTTGAAAATCAAACAGGTGCAGCGCTTCCCGATTACCTGCCTGCACGTTGCCGACAATGCTGTTCAGCCGATCGGCATCTCCGACCTGGTCAATATTTTTGCCCCGCTGCTCTGGGTCAGGATGCACCAAAATTTGGCCCGTATCATCCACAACGACCGTATAACCTATCAGCGATCGCGGTGCCGCATTTTGGAGCTGGATGAGCTGCGCCTGCAGGCTGAACGTGTAGCGGAGCTGACCCGTAGGCGCGTAGACTGGAACCGCAATGGTAGTTGTGAGACGGGCCTGCTCAGCAGGCAGCGTTGTAGCTGCAGCAGTGGGGATTGCCGTCAAGAAAAAGTCATTGGCTGCCGCAGACCTGGACCAATCTGGCAGGCTGGACAACAGCGGTGGCTGGTCACAGGTATTGACTGGGGCCGCTTGCGCCTGAGCAGGTATGAGGTGAATGCAGTCTACCTGAAAAGGCAAGCTACGATTTAGCTGAGCCAGCACTGTCTCAATCTCAGCTGGGGTTCCAGTCTGCAACGCCGTGGTTTGGGCCAACGTCGAAGCCGTAGAGCGCAGCGATTCTAATCCTAGGGCGAGGCTGTCAGATTTGCGCACGGCGCTGCTGATCAGATTTTGCCGAGCAGTTTCCAAGAGGCTGGTTCTCGCTTTGCGCAGCGTTATGTACTGACCGATGAGCAAGATAGGCACGCTCAGCAGCAGAATTTGAAACAGCAGAATACGTCTAAAAGAGGCAGAACGAGAATGCACGGTCAGGAGCTACTAGGGAAACGCACTGGCTAGAATTTGCTGAATCAAGCCAGCTTTGACTAATTTTGGCCTACATTTTGAATTAGCAACATCGGTGTAAAGGCAGGGTCAAGAAATCAACAAACTCAGCTAAGCGCTTTGTAAAGCTAGGGACTTGAGTAAAGAGTGTGCAAACCACTGTCATTTTAGCCATGAGCGCTGACGGCAAGATTGCTGACGCAGCGCGATCGCCTGCCCGCTTCCCGTCCGGGCGCGATCAAGCCCATCTTGAAGTTCAGGTAGCCGCTATGGATGCAGTGCTATTTGGCGCTGGCACGCTCCGGGCCTACGGCACATCGTTACCTGTCAAACTGCCGAGGCTACTAGAGCAGCGGCAGCAGCGAGGATTGCCCCCTCAGCCTGTACACATTGTTTGTTCCGCTTCAGGCAATTTGGATCCGCAGTGGCGCTTTTTTCAGCAGCCCCTACCCCGCTGGCTGCTGACGACTCCTTGCGGGGCGCAGCACTGGGGAAAGCAGCCAGGATTTGAGCAGCAAATTGTTATATCGCCGGTGGCAAAACAATCTGTGACAGATCAGATAGACTGGGCGATCGCCTTTGAACAACTCCAGGCTAGAGGCATTGAAAAACTCGGTATTCTAGGCGGCGGCACTCTGGTAGAAAGCCTGCTGCAAGGGGGACACATAGATGAACTGAGGCTGACAATTTGCCCCTTGTTGCTGGGGGGCGCTCAGTCCCCTACCCCGGTAGAGGGAGCTGGCTTTCTAGCGGAGATAGCGCCGCGCCTCTCCTTAATTTCCTGCCAGCCTGTGGCTGACGAAATTTTCCTACACTATCGCGTCGAGACATCTCCCCGCTCAAGGAAAAATTAAATTAGGCTAGAGGGCAATGGCGCTCTCTATTTGCTAATGCTGAAATCTGCTAGTGGTTACACGGTTTCCTGGATGCGTAACCTGGCTCAGATTCCTCAGGCGGCCTGGGACGATCTGGCGTTGCCGCTAAAAACGCCTTTCCTAGAGTGGGACTGGCTGCACAATATGGAATCTTCTGGCAGCGCCATCGCTAATGCTGGCTGGTTGCCCAATCATCTGACCGTCTGGCGCGATCGCACCCTAGTTGCCGCTGCCCCGCTCTACCTCAAAGGCCACAGCTATGGCGAATTTGTCTTTGACCACCAGTGGGCCGATCTGGCCGCGCGGCTAGGGCTGCAATACTATCCCAAACTGCTGGGTATGTCCCCCTTCACCCCGGCTGAGGGCTACCGCTTCCTGATTGCCCCTGGCGAAGATGAAGACCAGATCACGGGGCTGATGGTGGAAGCGATTGATCAGTTCTGTCAGCGCAACCATATCTCCGGCTGCAATTTTCTCTATGTTGATCCCGAATGGCGATCGCGGCTGGAAAAATTTGGCTTTCAAAAATGGCTGCACCACAGCTATGTTTGGCAAAATCAGGGCTATCAGGACTTTGCAGACTATCTAGGCGCCTTCAATGCCAACCAGCGGCGCAATATCAAGCGCGAGCGCAAATCTATCGAGAAATCGGGCCTGCAGATGCGAGTCCATACCGGCGAAGACATTTCTAAGTCGCTTTGTTCTTTGATGTATGGCTTCTATAGCGATACCTGCGACAAGTTTGGCTGGTGGGGCAGCAAATACCTCACCCGTAAATTCTTTGAGCAGCTCCACCCCACCTATCTGCACCGAGTTGTCATGGTCGCTGCCTACAGCGAGGATTCGCCTAAACCTGTGGGCATGTCTTTTTGTTTGACTAAAGGCGATCGCCTTTACGGGCGCTATTGGGGTGCACTAGAGGACTACAATCACCTGCATTTCAATGCCTGCTATTACACGCCGATCGAATGGGCGATCGCCCAGGGCATCCAGACTTTTGATCCCGGTGCGGGGGGACGCCACAAAAAGCGACGCGGCTTCCCAGCCATGCCCAACTATAGCCTGCATCGCTTTTACGACGGGCGGTTGCAGTCAATTTTGCATAACTATATTGATGAGGTCAACGGCATGGAGCAAGCGGAGATTGAAGCGATCAATCAAGACTTGCCGCTCAAGCAAGTCGGCTCTCGATCCCCCTATCTTAGCCCGCACTTTACTCCCTCGGCGTTCTCACCTTGATCAAGAGCCGA
>JAAHIC010000671.1 GCA_010671965.1 Leptolyngbya sp. SIO4C5 | reverse complement strand
CGCTGCCACCCGGTCGGTGTACGCCGACGAGGGGCTCGAGGTGCCGGACGGCTCGTTCGTCGGCTGCTCGGCCATGGGCTTCCCGCTCGGCCCGTTCGATGACACGGGTATCCCCGGCGATCCCGGGATGCCATATGAAGTTGGCTTGCAGTTAGGAGCAGTCTGGGAAGAGCAAACGGTGCCCATCCAATTGAGCGGTAACTTGGCTCAGATGGAATCGCGAGGGTTGGTAATATCAGCGACGGTTGCCGATTTCCCCTCAGTTTTGCTGGCATTTGCTTGGACACAATCGAGAGAAGCGCCGTTAATCTTGGGTCACATGAACTTCTTTGCAGAATTTGATGTGTGTTTCTATCGTGCTGACCTTGCCTTCGAGTTGCATCCGAGAGCAAAGTAGCATCATTCAGCCAGCCGTCCAACACTGCGTTGGTGCGGACGGAACAAAGGTTATCGGCAGATGTCAAGCTTATATGCCGCCGCACAGCTTCACCGTTAGGCAGACGGCAGAATCTGAAAGTGTCGATTCAAATGAGCTTCAAAGCGAATGAAGTCATTTTCAATATCTGGATTCTTCATCACATCAAAACACGCAAAAGTTTCCATCGGTTTCATGCCAAAGAACTTGAAGTTTAAGTGCATCGGCCAAAACAAATCGTCTAGCCCTTTACCTTCGAAGAACTGCTGATTCGGATCATCGAACGCTGCTTTAGGAGCATTCAAAGTCAGAGAGAGCATGTATTTGGTATCAGTTAACGTACCTCCAGTGCCATATTGTCGGTTAGGATCTTGACGACTTCTACCGTCTCCGTCGCAAAGCTGCCCACCCATCCCAGCAGAGTAAACGGTGTCCATATGACGCTTGAAGCTCCACGGCACTTCCATCCAATTCACGGGGCTTTGCAGAATTACGACATCAGCCCATTGATGGTTTTCCAACTCCTGCTCGACATCGTAATCGTCTTTCATTGTGGTGATTCTGACGTCATAGCCTTTTTGAGTCAGATTGGTTTTAGCCTTCTCAACTAACGTGGCATTAAGCTTTCCTTCTGAGAAAGGATAGGCTTCGTGAGCATTGATAATGAAAATATTCTTCATGGCAGCATTCTTCTGTCAAAATCAGGTGTTCGGGGCAGACAAGATTGTGTATCAGCTCTTAGAAACGAGCCGCGTTTTCAGCTTCTGAGGAGGCTTCATCACCTTTACCAAAGAAGGCTGGAAAGGGTTTAGGAATGGTGATGGCTTTTTGGGTGGCGGGGCGGGCATCAATACGCTCAAACCAGGCATTCAAGTTATCTAGACCCTCTACCGAGACTTTGGCCCAGGGGTAAGATCGTGCCCAAGGATAGGTGGCGATATCGACAATGGTAAACTCATCGCCTAGCAAATAGGCTCGACTGGTCAGTTGCCTGTCTAACACCTCCAGTAGTCGTCGCGACTCCGTAACATAACGATCGATGGCGTAGGGATCTTCGTCTCCCTTAGGTGCCGCAATACGCTGAAAGTACATTGCCTGACCCATCATGGGGCCAACGCCAGCCATTTGGAACATCAACCATTGCAGTGCTTCCGAGCGAGCCTTTTTGCCTGTGGGGAGAAACTTCTGGTACTTCTCTGCTAGATACCAGAGAATTGCACCTGACTCAAACACAACGAAATCGCCATTGCTGCGATCAACGATGGTAGGAATGCGACCATTGGGATTGAGCCGCATATACCACTCAGACTTTTGCTCTTTTTCACCAAAGTCAATATAAGTCAGGTCATATTTGACCTCGGCTTCTTCCAGAAAAATCACGGGTTTCCAGCCATTCATGGTGGAGGCGGTGTAGAGATGGATATCGGGCATAGACATCGGGTGTTCCTAGCGGATGGTGATTTCAAAGTTGCAAGCGATATGCAGCGCCCAGGAACCCAGAAATAATCGGGATCTATGAGAGTCGCGGCTAACGTGATTTAACATAAACAGAGCAGTCACTAGAGTCAACCAGTTTACTTTTAGTAACCACCTAGCCCATGAGCACCTCTTTAGAAATCGCCACCGATGACCAAGGACGCAAACAGGCATTAGAGCCATGTTTAGAACCCTGCCCGATTGAACGGGGCATGAGAGTTTTGGGGGGCAAATGGAAAGGATCAATTCTCTGGCATCTTAAAGATGGGCCAGTCCGCTTCAATGATTTGGCGCGTCAATTGGGAGGTGCCAGCAAAAAGATGGTGACGCAGCGCCTCCGCGAAATGGAGGAGGCAGGCTTGGTGACTCGCGAGGTGATGAGCGATCGCCCAATTGCCGTTGTTTATAACATTACTGATTTCGGTAAAACAGCTTTAGGCTTTCTGGAAGCCCTCAAGAATTGGGCAGAAATGCACCAGATTTAGCCTGTTGCAAATTCTCTGCCTAACAAGTCGATGAAGCGGACGGGCGAGAAAGCTTGGTAGTGATGTTGATAGTATCTACCGCCGCTTATCTTGGCCGTTAGGCGGCAGCAACCCCCCTCGGAGAAAATTACGGTTAAAGTGAGGGTGACGAGGTGAGTTTTCGTACTGAGCAGTGATTTAGAATGACTGGAAATCTGACTTTCTCAAAATTTAAGGCTCAAGAGTTCGATTCGATATCTGGACTACTGTGCGAGATTTTCGATACAACAAGGTCAGAACTAGAACTGCTCTACAAAGAAGTAACTAACGATTTCGATAAAGACGGGTGGCCACCTCATTTTGTTAGGCGAGATTTCTTTAAGAGTCAATATCAAGATTTTCAAAAAACATATGAAATATCTCCTTCAATTGCTATAGACTTGCCAAGTCTATTTGAGTTTGATGATGGAATAAACGATAAACCCATGATTGTTATCCTTGGCCAAGATTCCAAGAGTGATCAAGATTCTGAACAGATAAGCCTTGGCACTCCTTATAGTTTACATCACAAGGGTTCTCGTGAAATTCTTAGGCGTACAAAGCTTTACTTTGAGATGATCGTTGCCCTGTTGACCTTGGGTTACAGAGTATATTTGACAGATGTTTATAAAGTCTGGGTTTGTGATCCGAATCGCCCTTACCACGGTGTAAAACTGCCGAGAGTAGATCAAGAAAAGTTAGA
>JAAHIC010000670.1 GCA_010671965.1 Leptolyngbya sp. SIO4C5 | reverse complement strand
GCTTCGATCAGTGCTCGGTTGGTAGCTTCGCTTTTACGCAGCGTCTCTTCAGTTCTGCGGCGCTCAGTCACATCGCGCACTGATCGAAGCGGTTCCCGACTTTTTGATGCGGATGCATCAAGACGGCCTGCAGACAGAGATTCTCAATCAGGATCTGATTCAGGACCTACATCCTGGCAAGTCAGGCCAGGAAATTCAAGGAACTTGGGTCACCGACATGAGGCCGCCTGAAATTGCCCACGAGCGGATTCAACTGGCTCAAAGGGCTTTGGCAACGGGAGAAATTCAGCGACAGGAGTACAGCTTTTGGATTCAAGAAAAGATTTGCTACGAAGAGGCTCGTATTCAACCGCTAGGAGGTGATGAAGTCCTAGTCGTTATCCGGGATATTACTCAGCAAAAACAGGCAGAACTGGATTTAAAGCAGACAAAAGAGCAGCTTGAGCTTTTTATTCACGCCACTTCAGAAGGTTTTTGGGACTGGGATTTGATCACTGGCGAGATTTACTTTTCTTCCCACTGGAAGGAAATGCTGGGCTACCGCGATCATGAACTGACAAACACGCTGCAAACGTGGGAATCACTCATTTTAGAGGCCGATCGCTCTGCCCTACTGCAGCTCTTAGAAGACTATCGCCGCGGCAGGATAGACCGTTTTTCCACCACTCAGCGCTTTTGTCACAAAGACGGCTCCATTGTGCACATTCTCTCACGGGCTATTCAGCTCAAAAATGAGTCAGGGGAGGTAGTGCGGATAGTCGGTAGTCATCTAGATGTGACGCCAACTATCGAGATGCAGGAGGCTCTTAAAGTTTCAGAAATGCAGCTAGCTGGCGTCTTGAATAGTTCGCTCGACGGCATCATGGCGTTTCGCTCCGTGCGCCAGCAGGGCCAAATTGTTGACTTTGAATGGCTGCTATGTAATCCGGCCGCTTGTGAAGTAGTAGGTCGCTCCGCCGAGCAGCTCATTGGTAAACGCATGTTAGAGGAACTGCCGGGAAACCGTGAAGAAGGGCTATTTGATCTCTATGTGCAGGTCGTCAACTCAGGCGACCCAGTTCAGCGGCAATTTTACTACGACCATGACGGTATCGACTGCTGGTTTGAAAATATTGCCGTTAAGCTAGGGGACGGTTTTGCAGTTACCTTTCGTGACATCACTGAGATCAAACAGTCGGAGACTGCCCTACAGCAAGCCAACCTGCAGCTTGAGGGGCGCGTAGGGGATCTGAAGCAGCGTAACGTAGAGATGATGCTGCTGAGCGAAATGAGCGAGTTTTTGCAGGCTTGTCTGACGATTGAAGAAGCCTGTGCCGCCATCACCTGCCTCGTAGACCCCTTGTTTCCCGACTGTTCTGGCGGCATTTTTATCACCAGCGCTTCCCGCAACCGGGTTGAGAGCGTAGCCTCTTGGGGGAATCAGCTCAAGTCTGAAAAGAGCTTTGCCCCCAAAGCCTGCTGGGGTCTGCGCCGCGGACGAAGTCATACTGTTGTTCAAGAGCGTTCCGGCCTGCGCTGTAACCACGTATCTGCCAAGGCTGAAGTTTTCACAACGCTTTGCATTCCGATGATTGCCCAGGGAGAAACTCTAGGCTTGCTTCATCTCAGCGCTGAGAATGCAGAGGCGCTGCCAGAATCTAAGCAGCAGCTAGCCCGCACCGTTGCGGAGCAGATTGCCCTAGCTCTAGCCAATCTGCATCTGCGAGAAACGCTGCAGCATCAGAGCATTCGTGATCCGCTGACGGGCCTCTTTAATCGTCGCTATTTGGAAGAATCGCTTAATCAGGAGGTCGCGCGATCGCAGCGGCATAAGCATCCTATTGGCATCATCATGCTGGATGTAGATCACTTCAAGCGATTCAACGATACCTATGGGCATGACGCGGGCGATCTCGTCCTGCAGGCGGTGGGGCAGTTGCTCAGAGACATTACGCGCGACTCAGATCTTGCCTGCCGCTATGGGGGCGAAGAAATGATCTTGGTTTTACCCGAATCCTCTCTGGCAGAAACACAGACCAAGGCTGAGAGAATCCGTCAAGCAATCAGCCAGATGTCGCTGACGCATCAGGATCATCTTTTAGAAAATTTGACCATATCGCTAGGCGTGGCCTGCTTGCCGCAGCACGGCAAGACAAGCACTGCTGTCATTCAAGCGGCTGACACCGCCCTTTACAAGGCTAAAGCCTTGGGTCGCAATCAGGTAATTGCGGCTTCCTAAGCCAGTGCGATCGCTGCAGCTAAGTCAGTCACGACAAACGGAGTTGCTAAGCGCAACCGTAGCTTTGTTGAATTTTTGCCTCATCTGGCTCTCAGTTGCATGAGAGTTCAATAAAGATGTCAGGTAGCTGATTCAGCTATAGACCGCCTCTTCAGTACTATATAGCTTGCTGATCCGTTCTTTTCTGCCGAATAATAGGCATATTTTTTTCAATCTAAGCCGCAATTTCAAAAAACAGTGATTTCTGTTACCAACAGAGCTTATTTTTAATCAATTAATCATTAGGCAACTTTGCAGAACAGTATGTGGGCAAATTGGCATCAAGCTATCCGGCTATGACTGAAACACTGATTCAGGTAGATGGAGTTTCTAAAAAGTTTTGTCGCGATTTAAAGCGATCGCTCTGGTATGGCTTACAAGATATTAGCGGCGAGATGCTGTGCCGAGAAGACTCTAGAGACGCTTTACGTAAAGAAGAATTTTGGGCTTTAAAGGATATCTCGTTTGAGCTAAAACGGCAGGAATGTCTAGGGCTAATTGGCAAAAATGGCGCAGGTAAGACTACGCTGCTGAAGCTGATTCACGGCTTAATCAAACCAGATCAGGGGCAGATTACGCTGCGGGGCCGCATGAGCGCCCTGATTGCACTGGGAGCAGGTTTCAACCCAATTTTGACCGGACGAGAAAACATCTACGTCGGCGCTTCTGTTTTAGGCTTGAACAAAGCCGAAATTGACCAGAAAATTGATGAGATTATCGACTTTGCTGAAATTTGGGATTTTATTGATACCCCCGTCCAGAGCTACAGATAGCGTGAATGAAATCGTAAAATTCCCGCCCCAATTGACATTTTCGTTGGTACCGGAATCTCCACCAATGCTCTGCC
>JAAHIC010000067.1 GCA_010671965.1 Leptolyngbya sp. SIO4C5 | reverse complement strand
TGTCATCAGGCGGGCCTACTGACCGACCTGCCCACGGCTCTACGGGCGGCAGTCACCGCCTCGACGCTGAATCCGCTAATGGCCCTCGGCCATGAGGTCAATCATCAACTGCGCCAGCGCCTACAGCAGCTGCTCCGGGCTGGCAATCCCCCTCCTGCCGCCGAGCAGATTCTGGTGCCCATGAAAGCCGCCACAATGCACCTGCCAGCCACCGTGGGCGACTATACCGACTTCTACGCCTCTATTTTTCACGCCACTAACGTTGGCTCCCTGTTTCGCCCGGAAAATCCGCTGCTGCCCAACTATAAACATGTCCCCGTGGCCTATCATGGCCGCAGTTCCTCGTTGGTGGTCAGCGGGACTCCGATTCCCTGGCCCCAAGGTCAGCGCAAAGGGCCAGACGAGGACAGGCCCAGCTTCGGCCCCTGCCGCGCCCTGGACTATGAGCTGGAGGTGGGCTGCTTTATTGGTGCGGGAAATTCGTGGGGACAGCCGCTGGCGATCGCCCAGGCCGAGTCAGCCCTCTTCGGCTTCTGTTTGGTCAATGATTGGTCCGCGCGGGATATCCAAGCCTGGGAATACCAGCCCCTTGGTCCCTTCTTGGGTAAAAGCTTTGCCACTACGGTATCTCCTTGGGTCGTCACTCTCGAAGCCCTGGCCCCCTTTCGCTGCCCGGCCTTTGCCCGGCCCGCTGCCGATCCTGCGCCGCTGCCCTATCTTACTTCCGCCGAGAATACTGAACGCGGCGGCCTTGATCTCACGGTTGAGGTTTGGCTACAAACCGCTCAAATGCAGAATCAGGATATAGCTTCCTGTCAGCTCAGCCGGGCCAATCTGCGGCAAATGTACTGGACGCCTGCCCAGATGATCGCTCATCACACCAGCAACGGCTGCAATCTGCGACCGGGGGATCTGTTGGCTAGCGGCACGGTTTCCGGGCCGGAAGCTGGTTCCCAGGGGTCGCTGCTGGAAATGACCCGCCGGGGGACGCAGCCCCTCCAGCTCCCCAGCGGCGAAACTCGCGCTTTTTTGGCAGCCGGTGACACCGTGATTCTGCGCGGCTACTGTCACAAACCCGGATATGTTCGCATTGGTCTGGGAGACTGCCAAGGCCGTGTTTTGCCTGGGATTTAAGGGAGCAGATTTGCGCTTTATCCCTTCTCTAAGTAAGTAGGTCTGATTGTTTATGGGACGCATTTCGACTTTGCTCAATGCTCGATCCCTTGCTAGGCAGAGGGTTGAGAACAGTCGTTCACGAAGTGTCTCCCGAAGGGAGAAAACCCGGCAACCTGAGTTGGACTTGATTTGGCCCGCCTACTCATATGGATGTTATGTGGACATTGTTAGATACAGCCGCAGGGCACTGTTCTATAAGGCTTGGATTAGGGCTGACAGCTTTAGCAAAGCTTTTTTTAGTACCGGCGTAGCTTTTAAGATTCAATATCGACACAGTCCTCAAGATTGAGTTTTAGCTACGATCAATTAGGTCGCAACAGCAGGATGAAAAAGGTTTTGCAGAGATAAAAGCTTAACAATTAGATATTTTTGGGAGGCGGTTCAATGTCTGTCTATTCTGAAGCGCTTGCGAAACATCTCGCCAGTTTGGGAGGCACTGTCTTGGTTGCAATCTCAGCGATCGCACCTGCCGCCTTGGCGCAAGAAGCCGCCCAGCCCTCCGCCAGATCTCTGGGAACCGTCAATTTTGAGGTGGCCTGTCAAACCCAGGTTGCAGATGACTTTAACCGGGCCTTGGCCTTGCTGCATCATATGCAGTACGAAGAGTCTCGCTCTGCATTTTCCCAAATTTTAGCCGCCGATCCGGACTGCGCTATGGCGCATTGGGGGGTTGCTATGACCCTGTTTCAACCCCTTTGGCCGTCCCGACCGACTGTAGACATGCTGAAGCAGGGACTGGCGGAAATCCAGACCGCTCAGGCTTTGGGAATCGAGAGCGATCGCAACGCTGCTTTGGTAGCCGCTACGGCTGCGTTCTACCGAGAACCAGAAACCGCTGACTGGTGGACCCGGATTCGGCGCTGGCATGAGGCGATGCAGGAGGCTTTTGAAGCTCATCCTACTGACATCGAAACTGCTGCCTTCTATGCCTTATCCCAGCTAGCGGTGGGGCAAATTGAAGCTGATCAATTGGCTTATAACGGCCAAGCAGCAGAAACCCTACGACAAATCTACGAGCGTGAACCGGCTCATCCAGGGGCCATACACTACACCATCCACGCCAACGATATTGACGCTCGAGCCAGTGAGTCTCTTGATATAGTCAGAAGCTACGGCGAAATTGCCCCGGAAGTGCCTCACGCGCTGCACATGCCGACCCATATTTTCGTCCGTTTGGGCTACTGGCCTGAGGTGATTGACTGGAATCGCCGCTCCGCTGACGCGGCGCTCAACTTTCCGGCTGCAGATGGCCTGTCCCATCACTATCCCCATGCCCTCGACTATCTGGTTTATGCCTATCTGCAGCAGGCCAATGACGAGGCAGCCCAGACAGTTCTGGCAGAAGTTTTGGAACGGCAAGAACCTTTTCAGGGCACCTTTATCAGTGCTTTTCACCTGGCGTCTATGCCAGCCCGCTATGCGGTTGAAAGGCGAGCTTGGCAAGAAGCTTTGGTGATCGAACCGGCGACTCCTGCCACCCTTGCCTGGGAATCATTTTTCTGGCCGGAAGCGCTGAGTTGGTTTGCTAAAGGCTTGGGAGCTGTCCACATGGACGATGCTGACCAGGCAGAAACCGCAGAGCAAAGGCTGATAGCCTTGCGGGATCTGGCCCAGGAAGCGGGCGAAGCTGGATTTGCTACTTACATTGAGATCGATCGCCTAGTCTTGTCGTCTTGGCGGGCCTATGGGAATGGACAGTCGGACACCGCCCTCGCTCTAGGCCGTGAGGCGATCGCCTTAGAAGCCACAATTCAGAAACATCCCGTCACTCCAGGCTCAATTTATCCGGCCCAGGAGTCTTTAGGCGATTTGCTATTAGCGCTGAATCGACCTCAAGAGGCATTAGCCGCCTACGAAGACTCGCTCGTGACCTGGCCGGGACGCTTTAATACTATCCTGGGGGCTGCCCGCGCCGCTGCGGCGGCAGGGTCGGCCGATCAGGCCATTCGCTACTACGAAGACCTCCTAGTCCTCTCTGCCGGCTCGGATTCTAGCAGACTAGAACTCGCTGGCAATTCGATTGGTCTAAAAGCCGCGATCGCCAAAAACAGAGCCGGTTCTGATCTCAAACCAGCTCTGCCTTCACGCCTCACACCCCAACGCTAGAGGCCAGTGGCTAGCCAGTGAGCGCAGTCAGCGCCCAGCTTTTCTACCGCCATCTGCTCGTACTGAGCGATATCGGCTGGGGACAAAACATCCTTCCAGCGACCGTTAGTTCCTTTGTGAACAAAGGTTTGGGCTCCGCCTTCCCAGAAAACACCCCCCAAGGGCGCGCTCTTAGCCGCGTTGCGCTTCATGTAGTCAAAGCTGCAGTGCTCTAAAATATCTGCCCATTTAGATTCGTCGATTGGAATGTCTAGAAACTCGGCAATGCGACGAATTTGGCCTGGCATGTCTCGTTTCAGTTCGGCGTAGTGCAGCAGCATGACGTTGGGTAGGTGGCGAATATCCCACCAGGATTTGATATTTTCCCAGAAAGACCAGAAGGGATAGCCGTCTGCCGCCAGCCACTCTTGGAAGTATTGCAGGACTGAGGCTGGCGGCTTTTCTAGGGGCGGCCCTACCCGTCCGGGGGTGTCATTGAGGGCGGCGTAGAAGTCCTCATTGCCGTTGGCGTGGTGGTTATACAGGCTCCAGACCACGTCCCGTCCGTCCCGGGCGATGTAGATATATTTGGCCTGGGGCGAGAAGACCAAAGCATCAACGGGGAGATGGGTTTTAAGAAAGCGCCGGTGAGTTTGGGCCTCTACGAAGGGCAGTTTGATTTCCTTGGGCGGTACCCGCAGATCCATCCAGGGAGAAAGTTCTGCCACCTCTACAGCCTCTGCGCCCTGAAACAAGAGCTGAGCGACGATTTGCTGTGTCCAGGTGGTGCCTGATTTGGCGTAGGTGGCGATGATGATGTCATCATCGCGAAACTGAAAGTCATTCCAAATGGTGGAATCAAAGTGGTGGCTGTGCAGTTCGCGCGTTTTCTGCGGCCACTGTATAAAGGCGCGATCGCCCATTATAAGCGTGTCTAAAGCAGGCATGGTGGTCACCGACATGGAGATTCTCCTGCGAGTGGTAAATAGATTGGTCAGGGCTAAAACAAAATGGAGGGTAGAAAGACGCCCGTTGGCTGGCTGTAAAGTCCCAGGCTCATCAGCGTCATCGGCTGAACGACCTGCAGGCCCTGCTGCAGGCACCAGCGAAAGAGCTGGCTATTGCGAGTCGGCAGCAGGAAGCCAGGACCTGCAAAGGATTGAGCGGCTCCAATCAGCGCCTTCAGGTCTTCATTGCTTTCCCCTACGGCGTGGCCGAAAAAGCCAATCAGCGTGGCATATCCGGTCAGGCGTGAATCGTGCTCAACCACGGTGGCTGTCCCCTGACGGATGGCCTGCTGCAGTTCTAGAGCGCGATCGAAGCCATGTACCTGCCGGCAGAGCTGATTACAGGCGTCGAGATCAGCTTCAGTGGCAGGCCGCACCGGATAGCCCGGCAGAGCCAGGTTGAGGGCTGGGCCTTGCAGATTGGCTAGCGGTTCTTGAACATTGAAGCCCAGCTTGGTGTAAAGCGACAGAGAACGACTGTGAAAAGCCGCCTGCACCAGGCGCACACCGGCAAAATTCTGCAGGCGCGATCGCTCTAGCACCGCTATCATTAGCTGTCTGCCAATCGAGCCGTTTTGCAGCCCCGGAGCGATCGTAATTGGCCCCACCCCGGCGACTTTTGCGCCTTCCAGCAGAAAGTTGCTGCCCACAATCTGACCGTCCTTTTCGGCCACTACCGAGTAGGTATAGGGGTCAGAGAACAGCCGCGTCATCATTTCCTGAGCTAGCTCAGGCCGAGGAAAGTCGGGCGGAAAGCGATGCTGTTCAGAAATGGTCTTAAAGGCTTCATAGCAGATTTCACCGCAGATGCGAGCGTCGGCGGGTGTACCTGACCGAAGCTGCAAAGTGGTTTGAGGCTGAGTGAGTACGGTTGGCATTCTGGCTACCTCCGGGCGTCTACCAGAGCAAGTTGGTCAATCATTTCGGGCAGGCGTTCTGGGCTGAGGGCCTGCAAATACTGAGCCGCGATCGCGGGGGTCAGCAGCTCCAGCATCAGGCGGTTTTCCACCCAAAATTCCACAACGTCAAACAGGCCATCCCGACTCGCCTGCAGAACCCGCCAGCCCTCTCGCTCACCAATACGCTCAATCTGCTCTAGGCTGATGGGCACAGAAATGGCGGCGTGAAAGGACGAATAATGGGAAGCCTGCGGGTTTAGCTGGAAACCAGCCTGACCTTCATGGGCATCGGGAATCAGCTCAGAACCGTTGGGATAAAACTCAATCAGGGTGCCGAACTCATCCCCCGCTAGCGCCGCGTAGCTGCCGGGATTAAACGGAAAAGGCACGACATGACCTTCAAATACTTCAGCTATGACGGTGGCAACGTGTAGCGGATCATTAACCGCAACAGAAATGTGATGAAGCATAAAAATTTCCTGCTGAATTGAAACAGAATTGGCTGCAAATTCAGCCATGCTTCAAGTTTCAGCCCGGACAGCTCCAAAAACCAGACGAGATAGCCCCAGATAAACTCGACTTAATCCTTATCTTTATCTGCTCAAAAGGCAGACGGCTAAAAATGTGTCAGCCGCTCATTCTCAGAGGTATGACATCCCCAAGTGGCAAGAGATAGCCAGAAGTAAATAAAGCTGTAGGATGCATTAGGCAAAGCCGTAACGCACCGCCCTGCAAGGCTTTGATCTGTTGCGCTGGCGCTTAATATAGCCTGCACAAATTTATGACTACTTACTGAGTAGCAATGTGATCGCTGCCGTCTTGACCGTAGATACGGCCCTACCGCAATAGTCGCTAATCCCAGCCAGTTACGCGGCCATCAGCTTAAGTCATTCTTAAGTGAAATAACTGAAATAACTCAATTAAAATTAGAATAATCACTCTACAAGCGGTATGGCTGCCCTTCGCCTGTAACGTCGCCGTTTGTGGAGTCGTGAGCTGAAATGATCGCTAAAAAGAGTCGCAGACGGAGCGTTGTTCTATCGCTGCAGGGCCAGCACAAGCTTGAAGCCGCTCGACGGCAGCTTGAGAAAACGCTGAATGATGGCGATCGCTTGACTTTAGAAGAACTCAGCGATCGCACTCGGCTTGCCCTCAGCACCGTTATTCGTGTTTTAGACGCTCATCTCGGCGTTGACAAGCAAACCCTCGATCAGTTCTTTGCCGCCTTTGACCTGCTGCTAGAGCGAACCGACTACCAGCATCCCCACCCGGCCCCTGACCCGCTGCCCACCTCCTCGCCTGAGCCGCCTTTTTCTCCCGCTCCCTGCTCCTCCGTTCAACCGACTATTCACCCGACCCTGCCTGTCGTGGACTGGGGCGAAGCAATTGATGTTTCCCTGTTTTACGGTCGCACCCCTGAACTAGTCACTCTCCAAACCTGGATTCAGCAGGATCGCTGCCGTCTGATTGCCCTACTCGGCATGGGCGGCATCGGCAAGACTGCCCTGTCTGTCAAGCTGGGCCAGAGTTTGGCAACGGCTGGGCCGCGTCAAGCAGTCAGCTTCGACTTCATCGTCTGGCGCACTCTGCGCAACGCCCCGCCCCTAGAATCTCTGCTCGCTGACCTGATTCAGGTGCTTTCCCACCAGCAGGAGACGGCGGCGGCCTTACCCTCTGAGCGGCTGCTGCCGCGTCTGATGCAGGTGCTGCAGCGGCAGCGCTGTCTGCTGATCCTGGATAACTGCGAAACGCTGCTGCAGGAAGGACAGTTTGCGGGAGCTTTCCGGCCAGAATACGCGGCCTACGGCGAGCTGCTGCGTCAGGTGGGAGAACTGCCCCATCAGAGCGCTTTAGTCTTGACCAGCCGCGAAAAGCCTCAGGCGATCGCCAGCTTGGAAGGGGCGATGCTACCCGTGCGATCGCTGCCGCTGCGGGGCCTGCCTGCTAGCGATACCGATCATCTATTTGATGCGATTGGCCTGTCCCCCTCTCCGATTGGCCGTCAGCAGCTAATGGCAATCTACGGCGGCAATCCTCTAGCGCTTAAGATTGTCGCCACCTCGATTCGAGAGCTATTTGGCGGGGATGTAGATGCCTTCTTGGCCGAAGAAACCACCGTCTTTAACGGCGTCCGGCGACTGCTAGATCAGCAAGTGCAGCGACTGACCCCCCTGGAAAAACAGGTGATGTTCTGGCTGGCAATCAACCGCGAGTGGGTGACGATGGCTGAACTGCAGGCAGACATGGTGCCTGCCGTGTTGAAGCAGCGGCTCTTGGAAACGCTGGAATCTCTGGCGCGGCGGAGCCTGATTGAGCAAAAAAAAGGCCGCTTTACCCAGCAGCCGGTTGTCATGGAATATATGACCGAGCAGCTGATTGAGCAAGTGGGGGATGAAATTGCGGCTCAGACGGAGCTTGAAGCCGCGCCGCCAGTCGGCTGGCTGTTTAATACCTACGCGCTGATCAAGGCCACAGCCAAAGAATATGTGCGCGAAAGTCAAATTCGCCTGATCTTACGGCCCATCGCCCAGCATTTGGGGGAGCGCTTTAGCTCGGTGGCTGCCCTAGAGCAGCAAATGCTGCGGATGCTGATGCGGGTGCGGCAGTCGGAAACGCGGGGGGCCAGCTATGGCGCGGGCAACCTGATCAATCTGATGCACCAGATGCAGCTCGACCTGACGGGCTATGACTTTTCTTACCTCACGGTGCGACAGGCGTATCTGCAGAATACGCCGCTGCATCAGGTGAATCTGTCTCAGGCCCATTTGGCTGCCTGTCGCTTTGCCGAACCCGTCCCCCATCCCGACTCGCTGGCGGTGAGTCCCGATGGCGATCGCATTGCCGTCGGCGGCGAAGACGGCATGATTCATCTGTGGCAGGTTTCTACCGGCTCGCCGCTGCTGACCCTGTCAGCCCATTCCACTTTTGTCTTTGCCCTCACCTTTAGCCCCGACGGCCAAACTCTAGTCAGCGGCAGCATGGACTCTGGCATTAAGTTCTGGGATGTGGCCACCGGCAACTGTCTGCAAGCCTGGCAGTTTGAGCGACCCTGGGCGCTGGCCTTTAGCCCCGACGGCCAGTTTTTAGCCGGGAGCTTGGGAGACTGCGATCGCTCAATTCATCTATGGGATTGGCGTACGGGTCAGTGTCTCCAGACCTTTACCGGCCACACTGGCCCAGCGAGCGGCCTCATTTTTGCGGCTTCCACCGCAGCGGCTGACGGCACCGCCCCGCCACTGCGGCTAATCAGCGGCGGCCAAGACTGCCTGCTGAAAATTTGGGATGTCAGCACTGGCGAGTGCCTGCATACGCTGACCGAACACGCGGGCATGGTTTGGTCTATCGACCTGCATCCCCAAGGCCGTTACTTCGTCACCGGCAGCTTCGATCACACGATCAAATTCTGGGATTTGGTCACGGGCACCTGCCAGCAAATTTTGCTGGGCCATACCGCTGAGGTCTATGGCGTTCGTTTTAGCCCCGATGGTCGCCTGCTTGCCAGTGCCAGCAGCGATCGCACTGTGCGGCTCTGGGACGTAGCCACGGGTCAGTGTCTGACTGTGCTGCAGGGGCATGAAGATAGCGTTTGGGCGGTTGCCTTCATTGCGGGCTATACCGCTGCCGGTCTATGGCAGCCAGGACAGGCCCTCGTCAGCGCGGCGATGGATCAGACGGTGCGATTCTGGGATGTCAGTCAGACACCCGCGATCGCCCCGCAGATACCTGCTACTACAGCCGCTCCGGCTGGTAGCGTTCCGGCTATCTCTGGCCAGTGCCTCAAAACCATTCAGGGTAACGGCGTGGGGGTGCGATCGCTGGCTTTCCATCCCCAGGGGCATCTGATTGCTAGCGGTGGTCTAGGTAACTTAGTGCGCCTGTGGGATCTCTCTGGTCAGTGTGTCCAAACCTTGGCGGGGCACACGGGTAGCATTTGGAAAGTCTCATTTCATCCCCAGGGTGAATTTTTAGCCAGCGCCAGCCTCAATGGTGAAATCCGCGTGTGGGAACTGGCCACTGGCCGCTGCCTGCACAGCCTCTGGAAGAACCAGTCCTGGATTCAGGCATTTGGCTTCAGCGCCCAGGGAGATTTAGTCAGCGCCAGCAGCACCGATGCCCTTTTACTATTCTGGGATGTGCATACGGGGACCTGTCGCCGCTGCATCCAGCTTAATCCGGATACCTACCTGCTGGGTCTAGACTTTCATCCCCAGGGGCATTACTTCGTTTCTGCCGGAAATGACAGCGTCCTCCGCTGGTGGGATTTGGAGACAGGTGAGTGCTTCCGCACCCAGCTAGAGGCTGGCGGCCATACCTGGGGCATTGCTTTTCATCCCCAAGGCCACCTGTTTGCTAGCGTTGGCAACGACGCTGACATTAAGCTATGGGAGGCTGAGACGGGCGAGTGTCTGGCGCTGCTGCAGGGACACACAGGCATTCACGGGGCTGTGGCCTTTAGTCCCGACGGCTCAATTTTGGCGAGCGGCCGCAGCGATCGCACCCTGCGTCTGTGGGAGGTTGCTACCCGCCAATGTCTACAGGTTTTAACCGGACACGGGAGCGGGGTCACGACGGTAGCGTTTCAGCCTGCTCATACCGCCCGATCAGCCGCCAGCCAGCTCCTGCTTTTAGCCAGCGGCAGCCTAGATGGCACCCTCTGTCTCTGGAATGCTCAGACGGGCGATCGCCTGCGCCAGTTCCGCCCCGACCGGCTTTACGAAGGTCTTCAGATTACCGGCGTCACCGGACTGAGCGCCGGAGCGATCGCGTCTCTGAAAAATCTCGGTGCCATTGAGTAGTTCAGCCTTGGGCCGTAGGGGAGGTCAACTGCGCCGCGATCGCCGCGATCGCATCGGCAATCTGACCCGGCGGCAGGCTTTGTTCTAAGAGTTGGCTCTGAGCGATGAGCTGCTGCCGAAAGGCCGAATCTTGTTCGGCTTCGCGCTGCAAAACCTGCTGGATCAGGTCTGCTTGTTCCTGGGGCGTGGTGGCAACGCGGCGGCTGCTCCACTGGTGAGTGAGCTGTTCGAGGCGCGCGGTGAACTGGGCCGCGTTTTGAGTGGGGGCTACCAGGCTGCGCACCTGATGGGCGGCTTCCGTGTAGTTAATATTGCCCTGCGAGGTGAGATTGCCGACGGTGCTGCCAGAGATAAAGAAGTTATTGCCAAAGGGCTGTTTGCTGAGGTTTTCGAGGGCTTGGGCCTGGGTTTCCGAAATGCCAGCGAGCTGGCGGACGAGCTGCTGACTTTCCGCCAGCCGCTGTTTGGTGGCCTCATAGTCACGGTAAAGAGAGGCTTTGATGGTTTGCTCTAGGCTGTCTGACTGGGCGGCGGCTTGGTAAGCCTGAGAAAGCTGGTCTAACTGCTGCTCTGCGGTCAAATCACTGCTGGTAATCTTGACAATCCACAGCTCGCCCCGCTGCTCGATTCCCTGCAGGACTAGCTCCAGTTCGCCCCTTTCCGTTTGCAGCTTATAAAAGGCTAGGCTGAGGGCGCTATAGCTAAACTCTCCTTTAAAAACCAGTTCTACTTCGTTTTTAGGCTTTTGAAACAGAGCGGCAAACTCACCGGTCTCAAAGTTACGGCTCACCGGATAGCGACTGGCTGGCTGGCCCGCCTGATACTTGCGAAAGATGTAGTCGCAGCGCACGTCCGTAAAATTCGTCTGCTCGTTGATGCTCCAGTCCTCAATGCAGGCTTGGCTCAGGTCGGCTCCGGTGAAGTCAGCATTGGCGGCCTGCGCTCTCACCAGAAGGCTACCGCGCAGGTCGGCCAGTCGGCAGTCAGCCCCGGTCAAATTGGCGTCCGTGAGGTTGGCGTAGCGCAGGTCGCTTTGTTGTAAATCCGCTGCTGATATTTGGGTGCAGACTAAATGGCTGCTGCGTAAGTCGGCACTGCGCAAATCCGCTCCGGTGAGGTTGGTATGGGAAAAGTCGAACTGGCGCAGGTTCGCATTTTGCAAAAAAGCGCCCCGCAGATTCAGCTTGGCAAAGTTTTGCTGCTGGCAGTGCCCCCGGCTGAGAAGCTGTTGAACCGAGGGATGGGGCAAGTCAAAATAGCGGCTGTCCACCCGCGCTCTGTCCAAGCCAACAACGCCTTGAAAACAGGTGCGATAGAACTTAGCGGCTCTTAAATCGGTGTTAGCCAGCTTGGCATCTCTGAAGCTAACGTGACTCAAATCAAGGTCGTAAAAAGAGGTGCTGCCGACCGTCAGCAACGCGATCGCCCAGTTCCTTAAAAAATAAAACTGCTCCCTAAGCTTTTGAGCTGCAATTACGTAAGCACTACCCGTGATTAAAGCCCCTCCTAAAAATCCCAATAGGGTTTTAGTGGCATCAAAACTGATGGGCAGTTCAAGCGCTTCTGCTGGCGGAGAACTGGCTACTAAATGAGCGTTTAAGACAGCCGCTGCGAGAGCTGTCATCGTTAATAAAATTAGTAGTAATTTGAGGCGTATTTTTTGCTCAATAGCCAAAATGAGAGTCGAGCAGGCAAGCCCAGCAAGCAAGAGACTGTCACTCACTCCTTCATTCAGGTAGCATTAGGCATTCTGCGGAATGCCTAATGCTACCTGAATGAAGGAGTGAGTGTTGAAGTCTAGTCGGCAATACCGCCAAAAGCGCCTTTGAGAGCAGCGATCGCGTCTTCTGCCTGGGCCCAAATGCTGTCGTCAGGATCTTGA
>JAAHIC010000669.1 GCA_010671965.1 Leptolyngbya sp. SIO4C5 | reverse complement strand
CTGTGGTCACTGGATTCAACAGGAAGTTCCGGTCACGGTCAGCCGAGAGCTGTTCAGTTTTCTGTGCACTGATTAGTCTAAACGGGTATACTGCTCAATATCAATTAACAATTTTGCCTGATATTGTTGATTTAGTTGAGCTAAGCATTTAGGCATCTGCAGGTAATAGTTTTACCACAGGCTGATATTGGCTATGTAGTTAAGAGTTGTCTGACACCTGCGATAGCTGCAGATTGAGCTGGTAGCTGGTTGAAGCCACATTTAGGGTGCAATCCCGTAGACTGAGGCGAAGAGCTTTGTCAGCCATTTAGCTGAAACTCATCGCTAAAACGGCTGTTTTTAAATTAAGTCTACGGAGTTGATGCCATTGATCAGGAAAGCTTAGTGGTTACTGCTTATGCTTTGGGTCATAGTGAGTATCTCGGTTAATGTCAAACTCCTACTTTTCATCTGATTTTTCAGAAGATATGCGGCTTGCTTCTCAAAGTAATCGAGAAGTTCAAGAACGGCTAGAGCTCTTTCAGATATTCTCGAAAATTTACAGCCACCATCGAACTCTGCTGAACGACATTCTAGACTTAGAAAGCTCTGGTGGTAAGTCTTTGGCTCGATTGGGCCTGTTTTACTACATGCAGGGGGTAGTGCTAGAGCAAGGGGCTTATCTAATCACAAATCTGCTCGATGGTAAAACTCGCGCGCTACAGCAGCCTAGCCATATCTGGACGATTGGCCGCGATCCGCGTCAAGTGGCTATTATTTTGCGCGACAAACGGCTCTCTCGCTGTCATGCTGCCATTCAATACATACCGCAGCGCGGCTTTTTTCTCTCTGATCTAGAGAGCCGTAACGGTTCTTTTATCAATGGAGAACGGATACATCAGCAGCATTACTGTTTGAGCGATGGCGATCGCCTGCGTTTAGGCAGCATCACTTTCAGCTTTTTTATCTGCAATGACTTCCAATCAGTAGATCCGCCCACGGCACACTGCCGTCAGATGCTGCAAAACAGTCCAGGGTTGCCTGCGTTATCCCCCAATGCCAGCGATCTTGACGATACAGACGAAGCGACTTTAGAAGGGACTTCCCCCCGTCTGCTAGATGAAACACTACGGCTTCCTTGGAATCATCCTCTTCAATAACTTGAAACTGTCACAGTTGAAAGTCAACGTGAGCAGCGGCCAATTTGGTTGAATTGATTTCAACTGCCAAACCGCGAAATCTTACAGCAGACTGACCAGCGGCCAGGTTGTTAAAACAAAGATGATAACGGCAGCGATCGCTAGCAAGCCATCTACTAGATTGCCCAGTAGCGACCCTACCACCGTCCCCACGCTGGCCTTCAATGCCACCCGCACCCGCTCGCCTGACTCAAGCTGGCCCCGATGTAAATACTCGCCAATAAAAGCGCCGATAAAGGGGCCAAATAAGGCTCCTAGCAGCGGTCCGCCAAAAGGCAGCGCTGGCAGCAGCCCAACAACCCCTGCCACTAAGCCAATAATCGCGCCGAACATGCCCCAGCGACTAGCCCCAAACTGCTTAGCCCCCCAAAAAGTGGCTAAAAATTCAACTGCTGCGCTCAGAATGAGCAGCACAAAAACCACCACAATGGCCCAGGTAATGCCAGCAAAGTTGGTGGCCAAAGCCCAGACTAAAATTGAAACCAGAATTAGACTGGCTCCTGGCATTCCCGGAATCAGCTCACCAATCGCCCCCACCAGCATGACGGCGACCAAAATCCAATACAGTAAAGCGAGATCCATCGTCTTACCTCAAAATCGGTTAGGGCAGTCGCGGTTCGACAAATTGGTCAAATTCCTGATCGCCTTCCTCTAGCTCCGGCGGCACGCCGCTAGGAAAATTCTCGTCAATCAGCTCCTCTAGCCGCTGGATCCGGTTATCTGGATTTGGGTGGGTGCTTAAAAATTCTGGCGGGCCACCCGCCTCTCTGGCCTGATTGAGAATCGCCATCAGCTCCACAATGCCTTCTGGGTTATAGCCTGCTTCCACCATAAACTGAAAGCCTAAGCGATCGCTCTCTAGCTCATCTTGTCGCCCATACTGCAGGTTCACTAGCTGATTGACCGCCTGGGCTAAAATAGCCGCCTGTCGCGCCTGATCGGGGCTATCGCTGACGGTAATTCCCACCACGTTCACTAGCAATGCTCCAAGCTGCTGCCGAGCCAAATGCTCTGCGCCATGACGGGCCACCACATGACCCACTTCATGCCCCAGTACCCCCGCTAGCTGAGCCTCGTTTTCTAAACGATCCAGCAGCGCTGCTGTAATAAAAATTTGCCCCCCCGGCAGCGCAAAAGCGTTGATGGTTTCAGTATCTCGCAGCAGGTGAAACTCGAAGGGATAAGGAGACTGATCGGCTTCTGACTGCTGCACTACCGACTGCCCTACTTGATCAATATAGGCTTGCAGTTGTTGATCGGGATATAGGCCGCCATGCTGAGCCATCATTTCCTGGCTGGCCTGCTGTCCTAAAGCTATTTCCTGTGCCGGCGTCAGTTGAATGCGCTGCTTTTCATCAGTAATCGGATTATCCGAAACGTTAGTAAAGTAGTTGAGCAGGCCAAACAGCCCAAAGATCAGACCGATGACCAAGCGAATGAGAAGTCTGCTCACGCCGATTTTAAATTGACACAACCTGGCGCAAAGTATACGACACCCTGCTGCTTCCTGGATCCGTCATAGGGCAGGTCAACCGCTAGGGAAATCTAAGGTCTGTCAAATAGTCGATTCTAGATTGCGCTTAGACTGTTAAGGTCTGGATGTTTCTTTAGCGATCGCTACTTTTTCAGCATGACCACTCGGCTAGACAGAGCCAAACAGCTCAAGCAGGAACTACAAGATTTTGTTTTAGAAGCAGAGGGTGAGCTAGCTGTGGCGCTGGAAACTTTTGCCGCCGAGCAGCTCAGAGGCAAAAGCTCAGATGCCTACCAGCAAGAGCTGGTGATGGATGCGTTTCCTTCTGAGGGGCAAGTGGGCGATCGCACGCCAATCGATCTGTTTATGTCGGAGCGTTCAGAGCTGAGCGCTGAGGATCAAAGCCTTTTAGAAAGCTGGAAGCACAGCTTTTTGGGTCTGTTTGAAATCAAAA
>JAAHIC010000668.1 GCA_010671965.1 Leptolyngbya sp. SIO4C5 | reverse complement strand
CGCTTCAAGGCCATAATTCACGTTGTAACCCGTTTCAGCGGTTTTGAGTTGCTGAGGTCGGTCGTAGTGGCTAAACACTCAGGCTATTGAGGGCTTAGTGCTTGAACTGCTCCTAGCTTATCCCTAACTATATAGAGATAGGGGCTTGAACTGTGCCAAAGAGCAGTGCGGCTTTGGTCATCTATCCTATCCCCATATTCTCTAAAATGGCTAGCGATCGCCCAAATCTGTATTAGCAGAAATTTTAAACTTTTTCTGGTCTGCATTTTGCTAAGGGCAACCTTTTCTTGTCGTAAAGCTAACTCCTCCTGGGATGGGGGCTGCTATGGGTCAAATTGATATTAGTCTGAGTCAGTTTTGAGTGAGCTAAGACCGATATTTTTCACTCTTGTAGGCTAATCTGACCGTAATGCCTGTCTAGCTTTATCTTGCGTATTAGATAATATTGCTATACATCTGCACGTCAATAAAATATGCAGGGTCAGCTCAGCGAAATTGATATCCGAAGTATTCTGCAGCTCATTGAACTGGGGCAGCGGACAGGGGAGCTTTATGTCGAAGCCTATCGTTCATCAGCTTACTCTGCAAAGGGGTCTGAGCGGCCTGCTCCTCTAGCTCAAGCCTGGCTGATGTTTTTCCTTAACGGTCAAATTGTCTACGCTGGTGACACCAGCGGCAACCTGAATCGGCTGAGGGACTACCTGCACGCCTATCGGCTTGATGATTCTTTAGATACCACCGTCGTTTCTGCGATCGCCTCTTTCAACTCCCCAGAGTACGGCTACCTTTGGACTCTGCTGGAGCGGCACGTCCTTTCACCTGATCAGGGACGCGCTATTTTGCAGAGCATGGTGCATGAAACCCTGTTCGATTTGCTCAGCCTGCATCAGGGTGGCTTTGTCTTTAAGCTAAGTTCAGCCCTCAGCCCCCAGCTCATGACGCTTGAAATCGAGCCGCTGGTGGTCAAGACCATGAAGCAAATTCAGGAGTGGAAACAGTTTCATTCCTACATTCAGTCACCGCAGCAGTGTCCAGTCATCCTAGAACCTCAGCAGTTGCAGAGCATGATGCCATCGGCTGCTTTTGGTCGATTGACTAAGTGGATGGACGGCCAAACCTCTCTACGGCAAATTTCTCGCTATCTAGGTCGCGATCTATTAACCGTGACCAAAGCTATCTACCCCTATATTCAAAAGGGGCTAATCCAGATGACCGCTGACGCTGCTGCCTCAGCCGCTCCAGCCGCCCATTCGGCCTTAGAAGTAGAAGTTTGGCAAGAAAGTGCCGTCCCCCGCATTGTCTGTATAGACGATGGGATGGCAGTGCGCCAGACTATTGAGCAAATTTTAGATAGCAGCGGCTACGAGGTAACTTCCATCGGCAATCCGCTTAAGGCTCTCAGCCTGCTGTTTCAGCTCAATCCCGATTTGATTCTCTGCGATATCGCTATGCCAGAGCTAGAAGGATACGAGCTGTGCGCTATGCTGCGTCAGTCTGCTGCCTTTAGGCAAACGCCCATTGTGATGCTGACAGGCAAAAACGGATTCATTGATCGCGTCCGAGCTGGGATGTCGGGAGCCACTGATTACTTGACTAAGCCTTTCGGGGCCCACGAGCTACTCACGCTGGTAGAAAAATACGTAGGTTCCGGTAATCCTCTGCGGCCTTTGCCCGAAAAATTACTGGCCGAGGCTATTCAAGATGAGCTAGAAATTGACAGTCTTGATTCCCCCTCTTCAGTTTCCCCTTCCCCTTCCTAAGCCTGCCCAACTAGCTTGGGTGAGCCTAGATGAGCGATCGCCCAGTAGCCCAGTACCCGTCTAGAGAATTTTAGGGAAAAATTTAGCAATCCGTAGATTTAGGGGTACCTTATTAGTCACAGGGCACGCCTAGCGAGCCTTGGTTGTTGAACATCCCTGCGAACGGCTAAAGAGTGGTGGCATTTTCTCCCTATAAGGGTTATCAACGGGTTGTGGAAAGATGAGCACAGTTCTAGTGGTAGAAGACAGCGCTGCTCAGCGGGAGATGATTACGGATCTGCTGAGAAAAAGCGGCCTGAAAGTAACGGCTGCTAGTGATGGAGTTGAAGCTTTAGAGTGGATCCAAAGTCATCCGCCAGATTTAATTGTGCTTGACATTGTTATGCCTAAAATGAACGGGTATGAGGTTTGTCGTCGGATTAAGGCAGATCCCATGACTCAGAACGTACCCGTTGTGATGTGTTCGTCTAAAGGAGAAGAGTTTGATCGATACTGGGGGATGAAGCAGGGCGCAGATGCTTATATTGCCAAACCTTTTCAGCCAACCGAACTGGTGGGAACGGTCAAGCAGTTGCTCCGGGGATAGTGCCAAGCTAAATAATAGGTATAATTCGCTGAACTATGGTAGGAAATCCAGATTTCCAAACGGGTCGCGGCCAGGATCAGGCACCGGAGCTTCAAGAGCTTGAAACTCCGGAAGGTGAACTGCATCTGCGCTTCTATATTTCGTCGGGAGAAGAGTTTGCCCTACCCGCAACCGGAATCCGGCGCATTATCGAGCAACCTCCCGATCGAATCACCCCTGTTCCTAATGTTTCTCCCTTGTTGCTTGGCACCCTGAACGAGCAGGGACGGGTCATTTGGGTTGCCGATCTAGGTCAATTTCTAGGCTATGGTGCCCCTCTCAACACAGATCGCTCAGAAATTCCCGTGATTGCTGTCGAAGATCAAGGAACTATGCTAGGCTTAGCCGTTAACCGGATTGTTGGCACAGAGTGGCTAGATATCGAAGAGATCCAAGTGTCTAGAAACTATCCGGACGCAATGGCTCCCTTTTTGCGAGGGGAGTGGGTAGCCGATCCCAACCATGACCGCACGCTCCGGCTGCTAGATCAGGTGGCAATTCTGCGCTCAGCCCGGTGGGCAGCTTAAACTGATGACGATTAGGGTATTTGCACTGGCAGGAGAAGGCAAATGGCTTCAGGCACAGACTACTCTCAAGCATATCAGAAAGCTGAGAGAGCCTATATGCAGGGCAGCTACGAAGAAGCAGCAACTGCTATTGATCAGCTAGCAGAGGAGTATCCCAGCGATCCTAACGTGCTCCTACTGCTGGAGGCCATAACAATAGATATGCA
>JAAHIC010000667.1 GCA_010671965.1 Leptolyngbya sp. SIO4C5 | reverse complement strand
ATATAATTCGTGGCAAACGATACTGATGTTGAGCCTGTTCTCTTGGCTGACCTCTTTATTGGCTGAGCTGGTGAATGCCAATGCCTTGACGATTAACCTGCTCAGTTCTTTCGGCTGGATTTTTCTAATTATTGGGACCGGCTGGGGACTATCTGTTAACAATGTAGAGCTGTTCGGAATGCCGCTGAGTCCCTGGGCCAGTGGTGCTCTGCTGTGCGCCTTTGTTTTTAGCCCTTGGGCCAATGACGGTAATTTGACGCCTGCGATTGTGACCTGGCCAATCGTCTCAGCTGCGATCGCTATTGTGCCTAACGTGCTGCGCTGGAACTTTACTTTTAAAAAGCCTGCTATTTCTACGCGACAGCAGTTAGCCCTACTTTTTGTGTTTAGCCTGCTGCTGAGCGGCTGGCTACAGTTCTATTTTCGGGTACAGCGGTGGTTAGAGGAGTATCCCACCCTGTTAGTCAGCGACTTTAGCAACAGCAACTTCGTCTATCGGCTGCCGTCTGACCGAGAGCGTTTACCGCAGGGAATTCCACTTTTAGTCGCGGCTGAAGCAGAAGTCGAACAGCAGCTCAACGGTCTGCCTTGGCCACGGGTTGAGCGCTGGCTGCTCAATATTGAAGATCAGCTCATCCCGATTGAACAGGCTGCTAAAAATCGCTTAGAAGCACCCGCAGAGCGCGATCTTTGGCGGTTACGGGCACCGCGCCCCTATGAAACGCCCGTAGGATATGAGCTACGTCTACAGTCAATCTGGCTAGGACCCACATCTACAGGAAATGGTTTTTATCTAGAAAAAACCTGCGCGATTAACAGGCAGCTGCCGCCAGCCACCCCAACGGATGAAAACGAAGATCAGAGCACTCCCTCTCCGCCGCCAACGCCGCTGGCGGTTGTAGACTGCGAGCTAGCTACCGATTTTGTAGAAGGATTACCTTAATGTACAGCCTGTAGGGATACACTTTAGAACGGTTGGTGTCTTGCTGTTGGGAGGCGATCTTTGAGCTTTGTCAGAACCTGGGTGATTGCCAGCAATGTCTTTTTAGAAGTCATCCGCGATCGCGTGCTGTATCTCATTGCCCTGTTTGCGCTGCTGATGTTAGCGGCTTCGCTGCTGCTGCCAGAAGTAGCCGCCGGGACTGAGGATAAAATTACGCTGGATCTAGGGCTGGCCGGTATCAGCCTGTTGGGACTGGTTGTCGCTATTTTCGTCGGTACGGGACTGATCAATAAAGAAATCGAAAAGCGTACAGTCTTGGTGCTCATTTCTAAACCTGTCAGCCGGACGGAGTTTATTCTGGGCAAGCATCTGGGCCTATCAGCCGTTATCGCGGTGCTCATTGGCCTGCTCTCAGCTATTTTCTTCGGCGTGCTCACCCTAAATGGGATTGAGTACCCCCTAGAGAGCATTCTCTTGGCAATTCTGTTTACGTTTTTAGAGATGGTGCTGCTCACTGCAGTCGCGCTGCTGTTCGGCGTCTTTACCAGTTCGCTTCTGGCAACCCTTTTGGCCTTTGCGGTCTACCTCATGGGGCATCTCAGCCAGGATATTGTAGAGCTAGGGCAACTGAGCGAAAATCCCGCTATCCAGCGTGTGACGAACGGTCTCTATCTAATCTTGCCTGATTTAGAGCGACTAAATCTGCGTAACGAAGCCATCTACGGGATGCAGCTTTTGCCAGAGCCGCTGGCGCTGGCAAGTCACGTGCTATATGCCTTGCTGTACACGGTGCTGCTTTTGGCGATCGCTACGCTCGTTTTTTCGCGGCGGCAGTTTTAACTGTCAAAGCAGGCTTGTCCGTCTCTTCAAGACATTGCCCGTAAATAATAGTTATTGATTTGGAAAAACAAAGAACGGAGAGGGAGGGATTCGAACCCTCGATAGGTGTGACCCTATAACAGATTTCGAGTCTGCCGCATTCAACCGCTCTGCCACCTCTCCCCGCGATCCAAGTTATTTTAGCGTTGATTGCCTATAAATAGCGATCGCCCTCAAAATCACTTTAAAGTCCTGGGGACTAGCTACTCCAGGGCGATCGCGTCCCTACCTTGAGCTAAAGCCGCTTGAAAGCCTAGCCCGGGTGTCCATTGAATCGCGCCGTCCCGCCCGGTCCAAAAGGTTTTAATCCCGCGATTGCGAAGCTGCTCAATCACCGCTTCGTCTAGATTTTGGCCTGAATAAATGGCGACTTCTGGCTGAACAGCATCGAGCAGGCTAGCTTCTAAGCGATCGCCCGCCCACCAAATCACCTGGCTGCGCAGCACTTCTCCAGCGTTCGTTAGCTGCTGCTGAGCCTCAGCAGGTAGCCGCCCGACCGCTAGCCAAGCTTGTCCCTGAAACGTCAGCCGCAAAACGGGAAATTGGGTTCCTAGGCTCTGGACTTCAACGATCGCTAGCTCGGTTGTTTGACCGACTGGCAATAGTTGGGCTTTAAGCTTTTGAGATTCAAAATTGACTGCTGCAAACAGTTTTTGAATGGATACTTGCTGCTGAACTTTGGCCCAGTTTTCGATAGTTTCTGGCTTGTTATTGAGTACGATCCCTGCCTGTAGCTGATTGACGCCTGCCTGTTTTAGAAATGGCAGGACTGTATAACTAGCGGTTTTAGCATTGCCATCACTGATGAGCACAGCCTGACGAGATTGCTGCATCACCAGAGCAGACTGCTGGGCCGCTGACAGCACCGTGATCTGTCGCAGTGTTGCTCCGCTAGACCAAGCCGGAAAAATGACCAAGCCACAGGCGATCGCCCCCACTAGCCACTGTCGCCCTCTCAGCCAAGGCTGCAGCCACCCAAGAATGAACAGGCTGTAGAGTCCCACTACCTGCAAAATTGAAACCTGGGCAATCGCGATCGCGCTGCCGAGCTGTTGATTGGAAAAGGTTGCTAAAGCAATGAGCAGATGAATCGGATAGTAAAGCAGCCAGGCGATCGCGCTGCCCCCGGCTTGCCAAACTAGAGCAACAATGCCTGAGAATATGCCGCCTAAACTGATGAGAGTGACTAGCGGCGTGGCGACCACATTGAGCAAAGGCTATAGGTCGATAGCGTATTGAAGTAATAGAGCTGTAGAGGCGCTGTCCATAGACTTGCGGCTATGGGAACCGCTATTAG
>JAAHIC010000666.1 GCA_010671965.1 Leptolyngbya sp. SIO4C5 | reverse complement strand
TCGCTGTTGCGTTCGATTACTATCAATTTGCTCCGACTGAATGGGTTCAAGTCGGTCACGGCCGCTCTACGGGAGCTTGCCAACCAAGTTGAGAAGATTTTTCGTTTCCTACAATGAATCAACCCTGCCTAGACTACTACCAGCGCTCACTGGCAATTCTTCAAGAGATTGGCGATCGCGGTGGTGAGGCCATAACGCTTAATAACATTGGTAATACGCTCGAAAATCAAAGCCAGTTAGAGTTGGCAATTGTCTTTCATAAGCAATCCGTCAACGTTTACGAGTCCATTCGCGGTGGCTTAGGCACGCTTGATACAGATCTGCAATCCTCCTATACAGACTCCATCGCCAACACCTATCGCCGCCTTGCCGATCTGCTGCTGCAACAAGACCGCATCCTCGAAGCGCAGCGCGTTCTCGATCTGCTGAAAGTTCAGGAACTGGACGAATACCTGCGCGACGTACGCGGTAATAGCAATACTCAAACTGGCGTAGACTACCTGCGTCCCGAAGCCGCTATCCTCGCCCGCTATGAAGAAAGACAGCAATCGGCGATCGCTTTAGGCCAAGAACTCGAAGCGCTCAAAGACATTGCTGAAGACCAGCGCAGCACCGCCCAAAATCAGCGAATTGCCCAGATCACTGACCTGCTAGCTGAAATCAAGAGCAGCTTTGGCGAGTTCAGCCGCAGCCCCGAAATTCGTGCCCTGCTTGAGCAACTCAGCTACGAAGCCAGCGAAGCCAGCGTCAAGCTCAACCAGCTCGATGGCCTGCGAAATGAACTGCAACAGCTCAATGCCACCATCTTCTATCCGCTGATTCTAGAAGACTGTCTAGAGCTAGTGATCACTACGCCTGACTCACCCCCGCTGCGGCGCACCGTCCCCGTCACCAAAGCCGAACTCAACGAGGCCATTCTCGCCTTTCGCCAAGCCTTGACCCGACCCGGTTCAGACATAGAAGCCTCAGCCCAGCAGCTCTACGACTGGCTAGTTCGGCCTTTAGAAGATGACTTGGCCGCCGCCGGAGTCGAAACCATCATCTATGCCCCAGACGGTCAGCTCCGCTACATTCCCCTGGCCGCGCTGCACGATGGCAATCAGTGGCTGACTCAGCGCTACCGGGTGAACAACATCACCGCCGCCTCCCTGACTGACCTGACCAAAGCTGACGCCGCCCAGCCCCGCATTCTCGCTGCCGCCTATACTGATGAAACCCTGGTACATACCCCAGAGGTCAACGGTACGTCCTACACCTTCACAGGACTCCCCGGTGCCGGCTTAGAAGTAGAAACGCTGCCCGCTGAGAGAACCTTTCTCAACCAGGCGTTTAGCCTATCAGCCGTGCGGCCCATAATGGATGAGTACACCGTGCTGCATCTGGCTACTCATGCCGCTTTTGTCCCCGGTGTACCAGAGGATTCGTTCATTCTCTTTGGCAACGGCGACACGCCCACACTGCGAGATATCGAAAGTTGGACGCTCAATGGAGTTGACCTAGTGGTGCTGAGTGCTTGTGAAACCGGAGTAGGTGGACTGGGCAATGGCGAAGAGATTTTGGGCCTAGGCTACACGTTTCAGCTTCAGGGCGCCAGAGCCGTGCTATCGTCCCTATGGCAGGTAAGCGACCAGGGGACTCAGGTTCTGATGACTGCTTTTTACGATGCTCTCAGTCAGGGCATGAGTAAAGCCGAGGCCCTGCAACAAGCGCAAGCCACCCTGATTACGGGTGATTTCTCAGCGACAGCCGCAGCCCGAGCCGGGATTGGCATTGTCAATCAGCAAACTGGAGAAGCGTTTACCGCCGAAACCCTGGATCATCCCTACTACTGGGCACCGTTTATTTTGATTGGTAACGGCCTTTGAATAAGTCCGCAGCTCTGCGAAGCATAAGAGCTTGACCCTTGTGAAGAGTGAACCATGCGACGACTGCTCTCTAGCCTTCTGCTCTCTAGCGTGCTCATCAGCAGCGCGCCGCCCCTGCCGATCGCTTTCACCCAGCCCGTCCGGGCGCAAACCGGCGACGAGCTTTACTACACCTTCTACAACCAGCGCATTCCCCTCAGCCTGCGCCGCGATCGGATCGCTGTGGCCTTTAAGCCGCAGCCCGGCACTCGCTTGTCCAACGAACCCACCTATTTGCGATTGCAGAATGCCCTGCGCGGTGAAGCGGCGAACGGCACCCGCAGCGCGGCTCCGGCAGCCAATGAACCCGCTTTAGACGTCACGGTTCAGCCATTGGGAAATCAGTATGCGGTGATTCAACTGCCGGAGCTGACGGCTGAACTCGAAACCCTGCTGCAAGAGCGGCTGCAGCAAACTTATGTGGACTCGACGCTGCCGGTACTCAGCCGCCCGGATACTGACGAAACCATCGTTCTGCCGAATCAAATCCTGATTAGCTTTGAAGCCGGGACGCCTGAAAGTCAGGTGCAGCTCACCCTCAGTCGCTACAGTCTAGAGGTGGTAAGACCGCTGCGGTTTGCCCCCCATCGCTACCTGGTGCGATCGCGTCGTAACTTAGGCACTGGCATTCTCAACGTCGCCAATCAGCTCAACGGCATAGCTGGGGTACAGTCAGCCACGCCGAACTTTGTTCAAACTGCTTCCTACGGTGTCGATAGCTTCAATCCCAGCGATCGCCGCCTAAGTGAGCCTCCCCAGCGACCATCAATCGATAGTCAGCTCAGTCGTCTCTCTGTACCCGAAAATGCGCCTGTCTCTAGCGACCTGCTGCCGCTGCAGTGGCACTTGGACAGCACTGCCTTTCGCGGTCAGCGTCAGCCCCGCACCGATATTCGGGCGGTGGAAGCCTGGCAGCAGGGAGTACGTGGTGAAGGGGTGGTGGTCGCCGTGATTGATAGCCTGATTCAGTGGGATCACCCTGACCTGCAACAGAGCCGCCATGCCATAACGGGCGATCGCCTGCCGGGAGAGGTCAACGGCTGGGATTTTTCGAGCCAAGAAATTACCTGTTCGACGCAAGATGCTGAGGATTGCGCTGTGGGCGATCCCGATACCCGCATCAGTCAGGCGGAACTAGACATCTTGCGACCTCACCCGGCAGGCGATCGCCCGTTATGGCATGGCGGCTCTGTTGCAGGTCAGGGTGATCCCACTGAATCAGGCTATCA
>JAAHIC010000665.1 GCA_010671965.1 Leptolyngbya sp. SIO4C5 | reverse complement strand
CAGCCCAGATGAAAACGCAGGCATTGATTACGAAACGGCGATGGGCCGCATTCATGCCGTACTACCTGATGGCACCGTAATCAAAAACGTCGCGGTTTTCCGGCGAGTCTACCAGATCTTGGGCATGAGCTGGATTTATGCCGTCACAAAATGGCCCATCATTGGCCCGATTGTAGACAAGCTCTACGAGCTTTGGGCAGATTGGCGGCTGCAGCTTACCGGGCGGCCCGATTTACAGACCCTAGTGGCAGAACGGCAGCGTCAGGAAGCGTGCGATGCTGGCGATCGCTGTAAGCTAGAGACGAACTAAGTTCGGCATTATCTATGAGCCAGCGCCAGCGTCACAGTCCGGTTCACATCAAGCTTTCTCAGGAACAGCAGGCTCAGCTTCTTGATGCAGTTCAGGCTCATTTTGCCACAGAGCTAGATGAAGAAATCAGCTACTTCAAGGCCAAGAGTTTGCTGGCTTTTTTCGTGGCTGAGCTAGGCCCGCTGGTCTACAATCAGGCAATTCAGGATGCCCATCAGTTTGTGCAAGACAAACTTGCTGAGCTAGAGCCGACGCTGTACGAACCGGAAGCTTTTTAAGCTCACGTTTTGCAGCTGAGACGGACGAAACAGTTGAATTAAATTAGCTTAGAGTTGTGATTCTCTGGCAAGCTGTCTTAAGCTCGTAGGAAAGCGCTCTGGGAAGCTATTTCAATGTCCTCTCAGTCCTACACGCCCCCTGTCGATCAACTGCTGGAATATCAGGAATGCTTGGAGAAACAGGCCAGTGACTGGCCTAACTATCCGGCTGAATTTGGCTTGACCTCAGAGCACGTGCCCGACCTTATTCGCATGGCAATGGATGAGGCCCTCTGGGACAGCGAAGAAAAACTGCAGTGTTGGGCACCTTGGCATGCCCTGCGATCGCTAGCGCAGCTCCAAGCAGGCGAAGCTGCTGCCGCACTTGTGCCACTGTTTGATTTTGAAGACGACTGGTTACCGCCGGAACTGATAGCGGCATTTTCTATGCTGGGCGAGCCTGCTTTTGAATCCTTGACCAGTTATATTGCGGCAGACAGAGAAGCTGACGATGAAATCGGTGTAATCACAGCAGTTGAGGCTTTGGGAGAACTGGCTAAGAAGTCAGTACAGCTCCGCACTCCCATTGTTGAGTTCATGCAGACTCAACTGGAGCAGTTTCAGTCGCAAAGTGCTGGCTTGAACGGCATTTTGGTGCAAGAACTGGTTGAGTTGCAGGTAACTGCCGCCGCGCCGCTGATTGAGCAAGTTTATCAGCAAGGCCCGGTTGATCAGCTCTTTGCAGGCAGTTGGCCCAGAATACAGATCGCTTTAGGTCTGGCGCAAGAGTCAGACTTTAGCGAGGAGGAGTTGAAGCCTCAACTGCCGGAAGGGATGGAAGAATTTATGGAGGCTTTGGAACAATTTGAAGCTTTTGAGCAAGCAAGGGATAAGCTAATCGATTCAGAACTCTCTGAAGCAGCGGAGATGGACACGATCGCCCGTGGGTGGACACTGGCAGAAAATCCCCGGCCCATGCTGAGCGACTTTGCCCAAATGAAGCAAGACACAAGCTCAAAAAAGAAAACCAACAAGTCTAAAAATAAAAAGGGCTTTGGTGGTGCTCAGTCTGAGAAGTCAAAGAAAGATAAGAAGAAGTAGCTAAACTGCCGATACACAGGGGGCAACGAGTATATGGCTGACGCTCAAAGCTGGTACATCACCAAAGACGCAGACGAACACTGCCAAATTATCACTGGCGAGCAGTTTGATGCGATCGCAGAAGCCAAGCCGCAGCATTGGGGACCGTTTAGCTCCCAAAGCGAGGCGATCGCTCGGCGAGTAGGACTAATTCGAGCCGGTAAATGTCGGCCCCAATAGCGGTCAAAAGCCGACCAGGTAGATCCTAGTCGGCCTGCAATTTTTCAGCCTTAACAACTCGCCCCTAATTGAGAGCAGGCGCGCTGGGCACATTGGCAGCTTCTCGGTTGACGCGAATCTGCTGGCTCAAAATCTCCAGCGCCTTGGCGTATTGGGGATCCTCTAAGGTGCCAACCTTTTCTCTGTCCTCCGCAAAGCTCTCGCGATCGCTTTCGCTCAGCTCAATAATCACGTCGGGTTCAATCCCCTGCTTATTGATATCGCGACCGCTCGGCGTGAGATACTTAGCTACCGTTACCGCAACTCCAGACCCGTCAGGCAGGCTTCTAACTGACTGTACCAGCCCCTTACCGAAGGTCTGAGTACCCACTAAGACGGCTCGCTGATTGTCTTGCAAAGCACCAGAGAGAATTTCGCTAGCGCTAGCCGAACCGCCATCGACGAGGACAACCAGCGGCAGCTCTGTCAAGGCTCGATTATTGGCGGCTTCTTCATCCACGATGCCCTGCCGATCGACCGTAGAAACAATGGCACCGTCGGCTAACCACATCCGAGCAATGTCAATGCTGGAATAAAGCAGACCGCCTGGATTGCCGCGCAGATCTAGAATGTAGCCAATGACGTCTCGATCTTCTAATTCTTGAATCGCTTCCCGCATTTCGACAGCCGCATTAGCGCTGAACTGGGTTAAGCGAATATAGCCGATACCGCCTTCAGTCTCTTGCCGGTAGCTGTAGCGCACCGGATGAATCTCAATCAGAGCGCGTTCAATATCGAAGTCCATCGTGCGATCGCCCCGCTTTAGCGTCAGCTTCACCTGAGAACCCACTGGCCCCCGAATCAGGTTAACCGCCTCGTTGAGATCCATATCTTCGGTGCTTTGACCGTCAATCGCCACAATTACGTCTTGAGCTTGCACACCAGCATTAAAAGCAGGCGTATCTTCAATCGGCGCTACCACCAATATTTCATCAGTTTCCTCATCCTGAGAAATCTGAATTCCAACCCCCGTCAGCTCCCCGGATGTATCCACCTGCATATTGCGAAACTCTTGAGGATCCATGAAGCGCGTATAGGGATCATCAAGCTGTTCCAGCATCTCCCGGATAGCGTCGTAAGCTTCTTCCTGGTTGCCGTAATCTCGCCCTAGATAAGACATGCGGATAGCTTCCCAATCGACCTGATTGAAGGTGCCATCTACGTAGTTGCGATCAATGAGCTGCCAAACTTCATCAACTAGCTCTTTA
>JAAHIC010000664.1 GCA_010671965.1 Leptolyngbya sp. SIO4C5 | reverse complement strand
GGGCCGACGCTCTTCCGATCTATTCACGATAAGGAACTGCGGGATAACCCACCTCGCGAGCAAGGAAGTCCGCTACCTGAAGGGGTAGATTCCGATAATCCTATGGTGGACTATTGGTTTAAGTACAATTTCTGCTGCTTGGAGAACTTAGATGTTATCAAGCCAATTCGAGAACTGGTAGATCAGTATCCTGGTGCGGTAACGCTGGGAGAAGTCACACTTTGTGAAGACTCAGTGCAGCTCTCTAGTCAGTATGTGGAAGGCGATCAGCGGCTACACATGGTCTACAACAGCGCTTTGCTAGTAGACAATGAGCCAATGTCTGCGGACTTGATGAAGCGAGTCATGCAGCGGGTTCAAAGCCATTTTGTACAAGGCGGTCAGTGCTGGATGGTCGGCAATCATGACTATGGTCGATTGCGATCGCGTTGGACAACAAGCGACGTTAATGGTCAGCCCTACCCGGATGAGTTTTACCACATGATGGCTGCTCTGCTGCTGTCCTTGCCCGGAGCGCTTTGCCTGTATCAGGGAGATGAGCTAGGTTTACCGGAAGCCAAGATTCCCAAAGATATTTCTGAGGATGAAATTAGGGATCCTTTCGGCAAGGCTCTTTATCCGGTTGTGCCTGGGCGGGATGGTTCTCGCACACCGATGCCCTGGTACGAAGCGATGCCTAATGCCGGCTTTACTGATGCAGAAAAGCCTTGGCTGCCGATTCCTAAGCGTCACTTTTCGTTAGCTGTAGATGCTCAAAATAGCGATCCCCATTCATTGCTAAATACTTGGCGGCGACTTTTGCACTGGCGTAAACAGCAGCCCGCTTTGATTGCGGGTGATTTTACGCTATTAGAAACTGAGGAGCCTCTCTTCGGTTTTGAGCGAGCTTATGCTGAACAGCGTCTACTTTGCCTGTTCAATATGAGTAGTGAGCCTGTCAGTTACAAACTCAATAGCGAGGCTAGTCATGAGCTGAGCGATGGCTTAGGGTTTTTAGCCAACCGTTCTGGTGATTCTGTCGAATTACCGTCCTATGGCGTCTTTTTTGCTGACTTACCGTTGAAAACAGACTAGAAGGTCTGAGTTTTAAGCTGATTGAAAAGATCCCGGAAGTCTGTTGGGTAACTGCTGCTGGCAGCATACTGTCAGCTAAGCTTAAGCTTTAAAGAGGTGGTCTGTTATCAACAGAGAAAAGCGCCTGGAGCTTAGCAGTCTAACGTTGTTTCACGCTCCCAAGATGTTACCTGAGCATTGTATTCTCGCCATTCCTGGTGCTTTAGTTTGAGATAGGACTGCACAAACTCCGCTCCCAAAGCCTGCAAAACAGTGTTTTTTTCTAGCTGTCGTAGGGCGTCTAATAAATTTGTGGGTAGTGCCTGAACGGTATCTTGTGATAGCGGCTCGGTGTAGTTGTTGTTGTCATAGCGCGGCCCCGGATCGTGCTTTTGGGCTATACCTTCTAGTCCGGCTGCAATTAGCGCTGCCGGTAGCAGATAAGGATTAGCTGCACCGTCACCGAGCCGCAGTTCAAAACGACCTGCGTCAGGAATGCGAATCGTATGGGTGCGATTATTACCGCTGTAGCTCACAGCATTGGGTGACCAGGTAGCGCCGGAAAGAGTTGCGGGTGCATTAATGCGCTTGTAGGAATTAGTGACGGGGTTGGTGAAGGCACAGAGAGCGGGCACTGAATGCAGCACACCGCCAATGAACTGGTAAGCCAATGAGGACAGTCCTAGCTCTCCTTCGGGGTCATGAAATAGGTTTGTATTACCTGCTAGATCCCAAACAGAGAGGTGCATATGGCAGCCGTTGCCGGTGAGATGGGCAAAGGGTTTGGGCATGAAGGTGGCGCGATAGCCATGTTTTTCGGCGATCGCCTTCACCATGTACTTGAAGAACGCCTGTCGATCCGCCGTTATTAGGGCATCGGCATAGGTCCAGTTCATCTCAAACTGGCCGTTAGCATCTTCGTGATCGTTCTGATACGGCCCCCAGCCCAGGGTCAGCATGGCATCGCAAATCTCAGCGATTACGTCAAATCGTCGCATCAGAGACTGCTGGTCGTAGCAGGGCTTGACTTGGCGATCGCGCGGATCAGATAGGGCCTCTCCCGTTGGCGACAGCAAGAAAAACTCACACTCTACTCCCGTCTTCACCCGGTAGCCCTGAGCCTCAGCCTGTTGCAAAACGCGCTTTAACACCAGTCGCGGCGTTTGGTTGATGGCTTCCCCGGTAGGCGTGACTAAATCTGCAGGAAGCCAAGCAACTTCGGGTTTCCAGGGGAGCTGAAACAGGCTGCTAGTTTCGGGCAGGGCTAGCATGTCCGCGTCGGCAGGGGTCATGTCTAGCCAAGTGGCAAATCCGGCAAATCCAGCTCCTTCAGAGGCGATCGCGTCAATGGCGGCAGCGGGAACTAGCTTGGCTCGCTGGGTGCCGAACAGGTCGGTGAAGGAAATTAGAAAATAGCGAATTTCTTGCTTACGGGCGATTTCAGATAAAAGAGTAGTCATAGCAATTTGTCTATAAATGCCATTGGCCTAATGCTGCAGCCAGTCCTGCACCGCCTGACGAATAAAAGCAGCATCTTCAGGGTTTTGGTGAGGATTTCCGGCTCGGTGGCCCCAAATAGACGGAATAGGCTGATATGCCGCTTGGGGCATAAGTGCTGCTTCAGCCTCGCAGTCTGCCGGGGTGAAATAGAGATCTGTGGTGGCAGGCATGACCAGCGTCTGAGCCTGAATTGCCGCCATTGCCTGCGAATAGTTTCCCTGATAGGTCGGATTCTGGCTGACATCGCAGCGCAGCCAGGTATCAATCATGGCAATCAGGTTGCGGGGATCGCGTTTGCGATAGTTCAGCTCCCAACCGCGCCAAAGGTAGTCTTCTAAAGAGCTGTAGCCAAGCTGACGGTAAATGCCTGCTCGGTAATAGGCCTGAGAAGCAGCCCAGCTCGCGTAGATGCGGGCAAAGGTGTGAAAACCACGCTCTGGAATCCCGGTAAAGGTTGTGCCGTTCCAGGTTGGATCTGCTGTCAGGGCCGATCGCAAACTTTCTAGAAAAATGCGGTTATGGTCGGTGGTGCGAGCAGTGCCGCAAACCGCCACTATCCGCTGTACCCGCGCTGGATAAAGCGCTCCC
>JAAHIC010000663.1 GCA_010671965.1 Leptolyngbya sp. SIO4C5 | reverse complement strand
CTTTCAACTGTAGAGTAGCTGCCAGCTAGATAGTCGGCTCCGTGAGTAGCTAAAGCCTCTAGCTGAACGGCACTGATATCATCTGGATGAACTAGCCACCCTTTACGGTGAGAAAGATAGAGCAAGGTGGGATCCCCGCCCGTAGCAGAAACAAGCAACGCCTTTTGGGGAGTCGAGGCTTTGACCTGCTGCGCTAGGGCGTAGACCTCTGAAGTATGGACGACTTCGCGCCGCATATAGTCCAAGCTGTAAATCACTGAGCCGCTTACCAGCGTCAATCCGATTGCAACTGCTAGAGTCTGCCGCTGCCATTGTTTACCTGACTGCAGCAGAACGTCACAAGCCTTGCCGATAAAGATGACACCATAAAAGACAAAGGGAAGCTGATAGTATTCATGCACATAGCTAGAGGTCGGTGCGATCGCTATTGACACAACTGTGCCAATCAGACCCATATCAAAGCAGCCCTCAACTGCCGAGCGGCGACGCACCCATAGCCCGCCCAGGAAGAGAAAAAAGCCAACTACGGCAAAGTGGCGCACTGCCAGCCGCAGCAGAATATCACCCCAAAATTTAAGTGACAGCAGCATTGTCCAGAGATAGCGGTCGGTGGTACCGCCCCAAAAGCCAAAGGTGTGACCGTAGGTAAGATAGATCTGGTGGGCGTGATAGTACCAGGCGGCGGTCACCGCTAATATGAAGCCGGCATAGACCCAAAGTGCTACCTGCTGAAAGAGCTTGCCCTTAAACTTCACTGCCGCTAAATACAACAGCGGCAGTCCTAAATAGGCCAGGGGCAAAACTTTGAGCAGACAGGCGATCGCTACAAACAAAGCTGACACAGTCCAGTGCCACCAGCGTTCGGAGTCCAGCCAGCGAATGAAGAAGTAAAGACCCACGACGCAGGCCATCTGCATCATGGACTCAGGCTGAAAAGTACGACTGTAAAATACATTCAAAGGCAAAACGGCATAGAAAAAGCTGGCCCAGAACGCAGCCTGCTGATTAACTACGTAGGCAACTAGCTGAAATAAAAAGAAAAGCGCTACCAGGCTACAAACAACGGCGATCGCTCTGCCGTAAACTTCAGATACTCCAAACAGCTTATAGAGCAGTGCCACCAGGTAGGAATATAGCGGAAATTCAGTCTCGGCATAGCCAGCCGAACTGCCCGCCCAGTCAACCTGAGGATAAAAAAAGTTAAGACCATTTTCAGCGAAATTGCGGGCCAGAGCCGCCGTATCGGCCTGACGCCAGGAATGCACACCAATAATTGGCGACTGAATATTGTAAAGCCTGACTAAAAGTGCCAGTCCCAATAAAAAAAAGATTGAATTTGGCGGCAGCGTCTGGCGCAAACCGTCGGATCTTGAGCGATCGCGCCAGTTCAGGCTGCCTGTTTGTGAATCAGTCGCCATTGTTGAATTTGCCCAAGTTCTTGATAGATAACGCCAGTGGCTAGCTCAGCGCCCGGACTTACCCAAGCGTAGGCATCAGGCGGCAGGTTTGGCAGGTGCGGATACAGTTGCCCCAAATGGGGCGTATAAAAGGTCAGCAACACCCAGGTCTTATTCGTTTCACCATCGACTGGGGCCGCAACGACAAAATCAACGGCATGGGCAGCTAGGACAGAAGCCAGCGGCGGTGACTGTAAAGCAGCCTTGAGCGTAGGACTATAGTTGCCCCAAACGCCTGTCAGTCCAGCGATCGCGAATCCTAGCCAAAAAGCTCCCAGCCAGTTAGCTAGCCAAATCTGCGGCGATCGCTTTTGCTGAGTGTGCCAGGTCACAGGCAGTAGTGAGAGTCCTAGCCCTAGCCCCAGCGCGGTTAGCCCATAGGCAGCCACGTCAGCAGGTAGCAGATCAGGTTTAGTTATGGCTATGATTCCTGCCAGCAGCAGCAGCCCCCCCAAAAGGCCAAAGCTATAGCTGAGAAATCTAGGAAACCAGTGATTTAGCTCCCGGATCAGGTGATCTAGAGCCAGCCCTGAAAACAGTGCCATGAAAGGATAGAGTTGCAGCGCATAGTAAGGCGTCCGCGTGGGAAAAAGGCACAGCAAAGCCAAGAGCACAACCGGATAGCCGATCAGCAGCAGCCGATAAGGGCTGTTGCGGTAGTGCCGCAGGGCCAAGCCCAACCCCACCAAGGCAAACAGTCCCCAAGGGAAGGCATTGACCGGAATATTCCAGAAATAGTAAAGCGGACCGGCATCAGGGTGAAACGGCTCACTGAGTTCTGAAAGCTTGCCAAATAGCTGATTCAGCACACCCGCCCCATAAGTGAGAACGCTGAGATGCAGCCAGGTGAAGACGACTAAAATACCCCCTATCAGGCCGACATAGATACCAGGATTGGCGAGATGGCGATGCCGCCCGTTTTGCTCCACCAGATAGGGTAAAAGGGCGATCGCGGGCAGCGTAATCATAAAGCTTTTAACTAAAAAGCCAATACCCACGATACTACCGGCGAGCAGGCCCCAGTAAATCCGCTGCCGAGACTGCTCAGCCTGCAGCAGCGCCCAGATACCAGTCAGTTCCAAGCAAACCAAAAGCATATCCTGAGTAGCCAAATGCCCGTACTGCAGATACAGCGGCATCACCGGCAGCAGTAAGGCGGCAACTAAAGCCTGGCTTCGAGTCAGAAGCCGTCGCCCGATTGAGTAGATAAGCACCACGCTGACCAGGCAAGCCAGCAAACTCGGTAGTCTTACGGCCACTTCACTACGGCCAAAAAGGCTATAGCTGCTAGCCATTAGCCAATTGAGAGCAATGCCGTGAGTATAGACAGGATTCCCCCACCACTGGCGCGCTAGCCAGTGACCAGACTCCACCATAAAACGAGCCTCGACCGCAAAGTTACCCTCATCGTGAGCCATCAGGCTGGGATGGCTCTGACTCGTGAGCAGCAGCAAAGCTGACCACACCGTCAGAAGAAAATAAGGAGAGTGAATAAGTCGCCGCACAGCTACTGAGGATCAGATAAAAATCGTAAAATAGCGAAGCTCCAATTCACGAGTATACCGGGCTAGAGATCTAAAACCCTCGTTTGATCCAGCAGTTCTGAGCATGGAACGAGTCTATAGCGGCTGGTACTTTGACAGCTCGTGAGAAATTATCAAAAGCCTCTTCAAACGGGCTAAACGGA
>JAAHIC010000662.1 GCA_010671965.1 Leptolyngbya sp. SIO4C5 | reverse complement strand
TCACAATGCCAGCTACCAAGGGGTGTTAGCCGCCTGCGATCGCAGCCTGAAGCGTTTACAAACTGACTATTTAGATCTGTATCTGCTGCACTGGCGCGGGTCTATCCCTTTAGCAGAGACCTTGGAGGCTTTTCAAGCACTCAAGCAGGCAGGCAAAATCCGTGACTATGGCGTCAGCAACTTTGATGTCAGCGATATGAAAGAAGCCTTCGCGCTGCCGGGTGGGAAGGCGATCGCCGTCAACCAGGTACTCTACAACCTATCGCGCCGCGGCATTGAGTGGGACTTACTGCCCTGGTGCCGTCAGCAGAAGATTCCAGTGATGGCTTATTCGCCCGTGGAGCAAGGGCGGCTATTAAGACAGCGATCGCTTAAGGAAATCGCCAAGCAAAAGGGTGTGTCCCCGGCTCAAATTGCGATCGCCTGGCTGCTGCATCAGGACGATGTGGTGGTCATTCCCAAAGCCAGCAGCTTAGACCACATCGAGGAAAACTTAGCGGCTTTAAATATTCAGCTGAGTCCGGCAGATCTGCAAGTCCTGGATCAGGTATTTCCAGCCCCAACCCGCCCCGTTTCACTACAAATGCTCTAGGCAAAGCTCAATAGCTGGTCTGTTTGGGCTTGATGGAAGTTGACAATTTGATCAGGTAACCGTCTCACGTATCGCAGCAGTGATATAAAGACTTCATACCTGGCCCAGCGTGAAGCAAGATGAGGAAACTGACGCTATTTACCAGTTCTGTCAAAAATGGCAAATCATCGAACTTGCTCTATTTGGCGAGGAACCGAGCCAAAGTCCCCCAGAATTGGGGGATTTGAGGGGCGAAAGTAAAATATTGAATACTTTTCAAAGACTCTCTTATCGCTATCACTGGACGTAATGTTGACTTAATCGAAAAGAGAGCCACAGAGAACAGCAATAGCTGGATCCGCCGCAACAAGATTTTGAACACTGCTAGGTTATCTTTACCACTTTGTCAGGCAAGGAGGTTACCCATGCGTAAGCAAGTTGTCGAATACACATCACCTTTAGATGCTCTGGTTGCCCTCGCCAAGCAACTCAACGCCTATGAAACTCGATACCAGATGGACTCCGCCGAGTTCTTTGGTCAATACAGTCAGGGTCAAACCTCTGATGATGAAGACTTTGTCGAGTGGGCAGGCAGCTATCAACACTATCTCGCACTGCATCAAGAGCTGGAGACAAAGCTGAAAGATGTCGCGTGAGCTACTGACAGCCTACTTTGACGGTATTGAGCAGCAGCTAATCAGCTTGCCAAACTTGTATGTTGAGCAGTTCAGCGCCACTATCCTGACACCAGAACGAGCCAATCTCAAGCTCCGTATTCGCTTCAAGCGCAAATATCTGCTGGCAGTCAGCGAAGCCCTCCTAGTAGTTGGTGATCAAGTCACTCACATTGACTATCGCTATCACTTTCAGGAAGAGAACAATCAGATAATTTTCCGTTACGACAGTACGCCTCACTTTCCTGATTTGTCCACTTTTCCTCATCACAAGCATCTCCCCAATAACGTTATCGCTGCTGATAAACCTGACATTGTGCAAGTGTTCCAGGAAGCCAGCACCTTCGCTGAGACAAAAACTGAATGACAAAGTAACCTCTCAATTCCGAGCAGAGCTAATCCACTTTGAAACAGTTCGCTGTTTGGGGCTATTAGCTACCAGAACGGGAAGCTCTATCAATAAACCTGTCACTAGATAGACGCCGAGGGGCTGCTGAGTAGCGTCTGATAAAAGCCTATCGACACAGCGGACTTTCAATATGGGCGACGCGCACGCTGAGGGGCCGGTGCTACATCGCGGCCTGCAAGACATTTTCATTGACAAAACCTACATTTCTGACCTTAGAACAGACGACCTGGGACTGCTATACCGGGGCTATCCTATTGCTCATATCCTCAAAACGCTAGATTACGAGTCCGTAATGTATCTGCTTTTATCCGGCTCGCCGCCCAGTCCTTCAGAGGCTCAAGCCTGGCGCGATCGCCTGATTGCCTATCGCGCTCTGCCTGAAACTGTCTTAGTGATCATCAAGCAGTTACGTCATGCCTCTCCCCTCGTTGCCCTACGTACCGTGGTTTCAGCGATCGCCGCCTGTCCGTCTGATTCTCCCGTGAAGAATGGTAGCAGCCCTACAGACGCACTCATTGATCAGTCCCTCCGCCTAATCGCTCAGGCCACTACGGCGATCGCCACCCATCATGCCTACCGCCAAGGGCGTTCTCTACCCGACTACGATCCGGCCCTGTCCCACGCCGCCAACTACCTCTATCAAATAACCGGCCAGCGTCCCTCAGCTGCCGCCGCCTTGATTATTGACCAGTGCTTTAGCCTACTGGCTGAACACGGTTCTAACGCCTCCACCTTTGCTGGACGAGTGGCAGCCAGTACGGGCGCTGATCTACACGCCGCCATGACTGCTGCTCTGAGCACCTTAGGCGGCAGTCTCCACGGCGGCGCTATGGGCGAAGTGATTGAGATGCTAGAGGCCATTGACTATAGCCAGCCGGTTTTGCCACAGCTCAAAGCGCGGCGGAAGCAGCACAAGCGCATCAGCGGTTTCGGCCACCGAATCTACAAAACGATTGACCCGCGAGCGCCCTTTTTGCGGACTCACGCCCGTACTCTGAGTCAAAACCAGGGCAGCAATTTGTTTACCAAAGCAGAGGCGGTTGAAACCGCGATGGCTCCCTACCAGCGGCATGGCGTCAACATCAATGTCGATTTCTATCTCAGCATTATTTATCACCTGCTAGGCATCCCCACCGACCTGATCACGCTGACGGCTGGGCTTAGCCGCATGGTGGGCTGGGCCGCTCACATCCTAGAGCAGACCCAGAACAATATCCTGATTCGTCCCTCTATGGTCTACGCGGGGAAAATTGTGCAGCCCACGCCGCCTTTAGAAACCGCTTCAACACTGTCTCGCTAGAGCTGGGGCCATGAAACGCAGTCCTCAAGAGGTAGAAGGGTTAGCCCTCAGTTGAGCCTTCTAGATCGCTGGATTGATCTATATTTGCAGCCAGCGGCGAGTCCCCGTAGTCATCCAGTTCGCTGATTGAGCGCGGCGATGGCTACCTTTATGCTGACGCGGGCAGTTATCTTAGGCACCCAGGTGCCGCGCT
>JAAHIC010000661.1 GCA_010671965.1 Leptolyngbya sp. SIO4C5 | reverse complement strand
GTACTTGATATCGCTGTTTGCTGTCTATGTCAATCGGACAAAGTTGGGTTAACGGTACTAGGTGAGTAAATCAGCGATCGCGATCGATATTTCTGGAAAAGCCAAGCAGCTTAAAGACTGATCGCATTGATCGCAGCCATAAGCTTTGGCGGTCTGATACTTGCCTGACAAAGGCTGCTGGTAAACACTCAGGGCTGAATGCTCTATGTCAATTAGCCAGACTTCCATAACATTGTGCTGAGCGTAAAGCGGTACTTTGACTTGCCGGTCGTACTCTAGGGAAGAATCGGCCACTTCTACGATTAAAAAAATGTCTGCTGCGGTCGGATGCTGAGTGGCATAGAAATCTGCCTTGGGATGCAGTAGGGCAATATCCGGCTGAGGTTCAGAGCGATCGCCGAGCTGGACCGGATTTTGGACTCGAACAATGGCCTTGTCTCCAAATTTCCTAAAGAAAAGTTGGGCAGCGCGATCGACGCAGGCTGCGTGACGAAAACCAATCGCAGCCATAGTGATGACTTCTCCCTCAATTAACTCGATCCGTTCATCGGGCGCAAATATCCCAGCCTCAGCCATCTGGTGATATTGGGCAACCGTAAACGAACGTTTTAAGACTTGCATCACAAGGTTCGAGGTCTGAATATTTGGCCAATGTCTCAATCTTAGTCGTGAGCTGAGGGAAGCAAAATTTCGTGTAGTGAATTGACTCAGCTAAAACAGCGCAAGCTAGCCCTATCCTCCGACCAAGGCTCGCCAAACAAACTGCACTACTAAAATAGCGAAAGCTGCTACGCCGATGATGGCGGCAATCAGTAGCGCCACAATGATCACAAAGAAAAACTGATTAGGACGGCGAGTGGACTGAGGCTGCTGGAGATGCTGTTCAATTAGGGTGACGTTACGGGCATTGGCTTTCCAAACCACATCAAATAAATCACCAATGGTGGGAATCGTGCCGGCCACGACCTCCAGCAAGATATTAAAAGCCATGCGCCCTAGCGTCGCCGTGGGTATGCCTAAACGATAGGCTTCTACCAGAATGTAGACCGACATTAGCCCGGTGAGTAAGTCTCCGCCGCCCGGCAGCAGACCAATAATCGGATCGAGGCCAATGCGATAGTTGAGCCCTGGAAGGGTAATGGAATTATCCAGAATGCGGCTGAGGCTGCGGACGCGCTTTAGCCGCTCTAGGCGGGCCGGAGATAGGGATGGCGGCAGCGGACGAGATTGAGGCGACGACATGGCACAAAAGCCGATAAAATCTGCTTTGAAGCATACAACGGCGATCGCGCAAAAGAATCTATCAATTGGCTAGCAATGACACCAGTTTTCTCGGTTATTGAACAGCTTAAGGGTGGACTCGTCGTTTCTTGTCAGGCGCCTCCCGATTCTCCTTTGTTTAATTCGGAGGTGATTGCGGCAATGGCTCACGCGGCTGTACTCCGGGGAGCTGTGGGAGTCCGCATTGATACGCCGACGCATGTTCATGCAGCCCGGCAGCGGTTAGAAGCGCCAATTATTGGTTTGTGGAAACAGCAGATGCCCGGCTACGAAGTGTATATTACGCCCCAGTTTCTGCACGCCGAAGCGATCGCGGTGGCCGGAGCCGACATTATTGCTATTGACGCCACCCAGCGCGATCGCCCCAACGGTGAGACGGTCAGCAGCCTGATTGAGCAAATTCATACTGAGCTTCATAAACCCGTAATGGCAGATGTGGATACTCTAGAGGCGGCGATCGCGGCGGCAGCAGCCGGAGCTGACATTATTGGCACGACCCTCTACGGCTACACCACTGCCACCCAGCCGGGCCATCCCCCCGGCTATGAGCTGCTGACTGAGCTAGTCGCTAAGCTTAACGTCCCAATTTTGTGCGAAGGCGGCATTGCCTCTCCGGCTATGACAGTTGAGGCGCTCAAGCGAGGTGCTTACTGCGTTGTCGTCGGAACTGCAATTACCGGAATTGACCTGCAGGTGCAGAAATACTGTCAGGCAATCGCGGAGCTGACCTACCAATGATGCAGCGACGGCACTTTCTATTAGCAGCTTTAACTACTTGGACAACAGTTGCTCTGCCGCCCCGGCAAAGTCAGGCCGCTATCCCTTCTACCGTTAAACCGCCTCGGCTTGACCCTGGCAGCACCATAGGCATTATCAGCCCGGCAGGCGCTACCTTTCGCCAAGAGGAGTTAGATATCGTGGTAGATGCTGTGCGAGGCTTAGGGCTGGTGCCTAAACTGGCTCCGCATGTCCTAGCTCGCTACGGCTATCTGGCCGGGCAAGACCGCGATCGCGCGGCGGATATCAATCAGTTTTTTGCCGATCCAGCGGTGGCGGCACTGCTACCTATTCGCGGTGACTGGGGCAGCAGCCGAGTCTTGCCCTACTTAGATTACGAGCAGATTCGGCAAAATCCGAAGATCATTGTCGGCTTTAGCGATATTACGGCACTGCTGCTGGGCATTTATGCTCAGACTGGACTAATTACCTTTCATGGGCCTCACGGATTAACGGCTTGGCGGCCCGATCAGGTAGAGCCGTTTCGTCAAGTGCTTTTTAACGGTCAGACTTTAACGTTTACAAACGCAGTGGCGGCAGAAGATCGCGATCGCCTCATGCCGGTGCGCAACCGCATCCAGACGATTACCCCCGGACGAGCGACAGGCAGACTGATTGGCGGCAATCTCTCAGTCATTTCCGGTATTGTCGGCTCGCCCTATATGCCTGACCTGACAGGTGCGGTTTTGTTTCTAGAAGACGTGGGAGAAAGTATTTACCGGATCGATCGGATGTTGACCCAACTCAAGCTAGCGGGCGTTTTTGAGCAGCTAGCCGGATTTGTGTTTGGTCAGTGCACCAACTGCGGCCCCGGAAATGACTACGGCTCTCTGACTTTGGAAGAGGTTTTGCAAGATCACATCGCGCCTTTGCAGATTCCGGCCTGGATGGGGGCCGCCATTGGTCATGTGGAGCCAATTCTGACTCTGCCACTGGGCCTGGAAGTAGCGATCGATGCCACGGCAGGCACTATTGAAATGCTGGAACCCGCTGTTATGTAGCGCTCTCTAAAGTTCTCTTTCGTTTTTGGCTCAGGGGCGATCGCAGGCGTCACAATCAAAATAGTAGTCATTGGCGCCATTTGGTATCAATGAC
>JAAHIC010000660.1 GCA_010671965.1 Leptolyngbya sp. SIO4C5 | reverse complement strand
CGATCGCATTCCTTAAACAGAAACGTTTGCTGCAAAGCCGCGACCAGGTCGGATTTTTCAGAACCTTCGGCCTGATTTGCCATGCAAGTTCTCCCAAATCCAAGCTTTTCCATTTTTGCATGGGGCAATTTAACACTTCACACAATCCTGATTAATACTGAAGTGATTTTCAAATGCATTATGATTCAATCTAAACATGATCGCAATTAAAATTAGACAACGCCGACTTATACCAACTTTTGGTTTTACAGCTACAGATCAGACCCCTCCCAACCTCTCCTTGCCAAGGGGAGGTGCCGCAGGCGGTGGGATGCCGATAGGTAGTGCTAGTTCATAAAACTGGTATTACCCAATTCTGATAACGGTTTTGCCGTAAGGATTTTTGTATGACAACTGGATATCTGCGCTGGCGTCGATTCACCCCCAAATCGCCTAAAACTTGGTTACTGTTGGCATTGGCGGCCTTTGGTCTCAGCCTAGTTGCTTCGATTATCTGGGTGCTGCCAGAGTTTTTGATGGTCTTGGGCTGGCAGGGGGGACTGGCGATCGCCGTGGTGCTGGTCACTTTCTGGCTCAATGCCACCACGTCGCTGCCTGCCGACATCGTTTTCTTGGGCGGGGCGGCAGTGCTGTTTCTCAGCGGTATTTTGGATGAGGAAGCGGCTCTAGCGGGCTTTAGTAACAGCGGCATGATCACCGTGGCGGTGCTCTATATCGTGGTGACGGGCCTGCAGCAGACCGGCTCATTGGCCTGGATTTCGCAGCGGGTTTTAGGGCTGCCCAAAAGTGAGCGAGCAGCACTGTGGCGCTTGATGGCCCCGGTGATGGGTCTAAGCGCTTTTCTCAATAACACCCCTGTCGTGGCCATGTTTATTCCGGTTGTGAGCGACTGGTGCCGCAAGCTGCAGATCAGCCCCTCCAAGCTGATGATTCCGCTGAGCTACGCCGCCATCTTTGGCGGCATTTGTACGCTGATCGGCACTAGTACTAACCTGGTGGTCAACGGTCTGCTGATTGAATCTACTGACTTACCCGGCATGGGGCTGCTGGATATTGCCTGGGTAGGCGTTCCCTGCGCGATCGCTGGCACCGTTTTTCTGCTGCTGGCCCAGCGCTGGCTGCTGCCTAATCGCCAGTCAAGCTTTAGCTCGATTGAAGAAAGTCGGCAGTACACGGTAGAAATGGTGGTGGCCCAAAGCAGTCCGCTGGCTGGCAAGACGGTGGAGCAGGCCGGACTGCGGCATCTGCCCGGTCTGTACCTGGCTGAAATTATGCGGGGTGAGCAGTTGCTACCGGCTGTGAGTCCGAGGGAAACCCTGAGAGAGCAGGATCAGCTCATCTTTGTCGGCGTGATTGATTCGATTGTAGACTTGCAGCGACTGCGGGGACTACAGCCCGCCACCGATCAGGTGTTTAAGCTGGAGGTACCGCGCACCGAGCGCTGTCTGATTGAAGCGGTGGTTTCCAACACCTGTCCGCTGGTTGGTCGCACGATTCGCGAAGGTCAGTTTCGCACCCGGTACAACGCGGTGGTGTTGGCAGTGGCCCGCAATGGGGAGCGGCTGGTGGGCAAAATAGGCGACATTCGCCTGCAAGCCGGAGACGTGCTGCTGCTAGAGGCCCCACCGCAGTTTTTAGAGCAGCGGCGAGTGTCGCGGGATTTTTACTTGATCAATGGCGTGCCCGATTCGGAACCGCTGCGCCACGAGAAAGCGGCGCTGGCAGTGGGAATTTTGACAGCAATGGTGCTATTGGCAGCTTTGGGCTGGCTCAGTATGCTGAAGGCGGCAATTTTGGCGGCGATCGCCATGTTGCTGACGGGCTGCTGTTCCCCTAGCCAGTCGCTGCGCAATATTGAGTGGTCGGTGCTGCTGGTGATTGGAGCGGCGCTGGCAATGGGCAAAGCCCTAGAGGTGACAGGGGCTGCCGGGGCGATCGCCGCTAGTTTTGTCGGCCTCGCCGGGGATAATGCCTGGGTGTCGCTGGTCATGGTCTATGGCATCACCACGCTGCTGACAGAGGTGATTACCAATAATGCGGCGGCAGCGCTGGTCTTTCCCATTGCCCTCTCCCTGGCCCAAACGCTAGGCGTTAACTTTATGCCCTTTGTCATTGCCATCATGGTGGCGGCCTCAGCTAGCTTCTCTACCCCCATCGGCTATCAGACTAACCTGATGGTTTATGGACCGGGAGGCTATAAGTTCACTGACTTTATGCGGGTAGGAATTCCTCTAAACTTACTGTTTTGGCTGATTACAGTGATCGTAACCCCCCTGGTCTATCCTTTTTAAGCTGACGCAGCAGTGCCGCATTGGGGGCAATATCGCTGGTGAAACGGCTTACAGCGATCGCCGCTGGCTGATTCAGGGTAAACCAGTAGTTCTGCTGGGTGACAGTTGGCGGAACGCTGGCGGTGTCAAACTCCACCAGCGCCATATTGTTGAGTCCGACGACCTCGCGCCCTGACTGAAACCAGCGATTTTGCCAAAAGCGAAGCGGCTGTAGCCAGGCACGCAGCTTAGCCGGAGAGCGGCGCGGATAAAAATCGTCCGCTGCCACCAGATTTTGATAGCGCTGACGCGGAATCCATTCCAAAACGCAGCGCCAATCTGGCTGGGGATGAGATTCGGCAGTGGGCAGCTCAATCATATCTGGTGGTTCCGACCAGCCCACCCAGCGGCGGACGGGTTCGGGCAGCAGCCAGCCCTTAAGGCGGGTATGCAGCAGGCGGGTCAAGGTTTCCTCGTTTTTGAAGGCGCTGGCGGTGAGCTGCACCAGCACTGACTGGGTCTGTTTGTCCTGATAGGAAAGACGCACTACGGAGCTATAGTGAATGTCCCCAGACAGGACCAGAATCCGCTGCCGCTGCTGAAACAGACGGGTGAGGAGCTGAGCTAAGGCTTCATCATGCACGTTCCAGGCATCCCCAACATCGGTGGAAAAAACCTTGCGGCGCTGTAGCTGCCAGTCATGAATGCGATCGATGATTTTGAGGCCAAAGACGTTAGTGGGAGCAACTACCAGAGTGACACAATCGGCGGCCCGGCCCATGAGGTGATCGTGCTCGATACCCGTACCTGGCGCGGCTATCCCACCGACAAGTCCGCGATCGCCCCGCCGATGCTGCTCTGCCCTAGCGCTTTTGAGCAGCAGCT
>JAAHIC010000066.1 GCA_010671965.1 Leptolyngbya sp. SIO4C5 | reverse complement strand
TTTCATCGCGGCACAGGCCGCCGTGATGAAATGGAGACGATACTACTAGCGCTGCCTTATCTCTAGCGACCTACAGCTTCTGCAGCAAGACTGCCTGACTGTCCTGCAGCTCAAAGACGCTGAGATCGTCTATGGCTAAATGCGGCGAGGCGATCGCCACCTGCCACTGTTTGAGATCAATTTCCAGCAGGTCATTCAGCCTGACCGTCAGCGGTTCCCCGCCCATGTGCGCTGCTATGACAATAGATTCGTCACCTGCGGGAGCCTGCCGTAAACCGTAGAACAGGGTTTGCTGGGCGTTGCTGACGCGATCGAAGCGATCGCCCGCTGTTAGGTTTTCTTTCAACCAAGACCGCGCATGGCGAAAGCGGCGCAGAGCTAAGTTAAAAGCTGCTTGATCAGCCTCAATCACGTCCTGCTGCAGCCAGACATTACAGATTTCGTGGGCGTCCTCCATGAAGGCTTTAGCAAACTGCTTCAGCTTGCCCACATCTAGCTCCGTCAGGACTTTAGATTTACCAGGAACGTTGAGCTTTTGCAGCTCAGCGGCTGACTTACGGACTTGTGCTTCCTGCTTGACGGCTTCGGCATCTGCTTCTGTCCCTAGCCAGCACTGGCAAAGGTGGGCGACCTCATCAAGGTCATAGTGTGTTTCTTCAATGGCGTCATAAAGCCCCCGGACAAACTGACGTAGCTCGGCTAGCCGGGTAAAGCCCATCGCCTTGACACGCGGAAATAAGTCTGGGTAGTCGTAGGTTTCGGGAATAATCTGCCAGTCAAGAAAGCCGCCCGCCTCTTCGGCCACCACCTTGACCCCGTAGCGATCGTCCGTATTGCGCAAGAAGCCCCAGGGCGCCCGCATTGTGCAGTTAATGAAATCCATCGGCAGTCCGGGGCTGAAGCCATAGGTCAGCAGCGTAATGGCCGGGTTGTCGTAGGCGTTGTGCAGCACTTCTGGCAGGATTTGACCTAAATTCCAGTTGATATCCAGGCCCGGATCCACCTGGGTGCCGCGCCGCAGCGTGTCATGGTTGCCGCAGCCCGTAATCCAGTTAGCGCCGAGCTGCATAACTTCGTTGACGCGCCGCCACTTTTTGTCCCAAAAGCCTTTGAGACTAGGGGTGTTGTGGGCAAAAATCAGCGGCCCCCACTGAAACGCCTCCGGCTTAAATTCAATGATGCTGCGATAGGTCGAGACTTCTTCCCAGCCTTCAGCGGGCCAGGGCCGACCGTCTTCAAAGATGGCAAATAGCCGCCGCTGATGGCCTTCAATCTGCTGCCTAATCTCGGCCATATCGCTGAGATACTGGTCGTCGTATTCCACTTCGCCGGAGAGGGGATTGAAGAACTTAAAGTCCTGTGCCCCGTCCACGCGAATGCCGTCCACACCCGTATCGTTTTTGCGTCGCTGCATTTCCAGCAAAATTGCTCGGACGGTAGGGTTCTGATGGTTCACGTCTTGGCCGTACATGTTGGGGCCTTTGAGAAAGCGCCCGTTGAGCAGGTTGAGCGCCTGATTGTCGGCATGACCGTAGACGATGTCGTAAATAATTTGGATTGGCCCGGTGGGAAAATTGTGCAGCGTCTCAATAAATTCCACCAGTTCGTGGGGTCTGAGGGTGCGCAGAACGGAGGGATTGGTGGCCGAACAGCCAAAAATAACGATGTCATAGCCCCAGTTCTGAGTATCTGGCTTTTTCAGCGTAATTTTAAGGTTGCCTGCCTCGTGCTCAATCCCTTCGGTTTCCGGATCCATCTCAGCTTCGTCAGCTTCGTTGAAGATAAAAAAGCCGTGCCCCAGCTCGTGTTTGCCCAAATACTCAACCGTGGGTTCAATCGGCAGGGGCTGAATGGCGTCATAGCCAATAAAGTTTTGCTCAGTTGGGGTCAGCGGTTCTTGCTGCCTAATTTTTTGGGCGATCTGCTGGTAAACCTCGGTCAGCCCGGCGAGGCTGCCATCGGGGGAGGCGGTATTGACGTGGAGCTGCAAAATACTGCTGGGGGGCTGCACCTGGATGACGCCGTCCGGCGCAGCTTCCCCTTGGACAAAGTAAGTCAAGTCGGCGCGATCGCGCTGCAGGCTTGCCATGTCGTAGACTTCAGCCGGAGCATAGACGCCATAGGGCAAAGAGTAGGCAAGGCAGTCCCCGATCACCTTCACCTCGTTGGTATTCATGTCGAGGTAGCGCAGCCAATAAAACGAGCCAAAGCTGTCTTTAGTTCCGGCTTTAACCCCAGAGAGAACTCCCCAAAAAAACTCCCCCTGCTTCTCTAGCTGCACTGAACTGCGGCGAAAGGCAACCTGCTGTAAAGGCCGGAGTGGATCAATTGCCTGCTTGGGGGTAAAAATTTCTAAATAGATGTTCTTAGGCTGCACCATATCTGCGCCTAGCTCAGGTGCCCAAAAGCCAATTTCAGTCAGGCCATCTTCGGGGCGATAGTGAGCGCCTAAGCGCGTGGCTAAAAGCTGAGCCTTTTCAAACAGGGAGCGATCGCAGTGATGGATCTGATCTGCCCAGTCAAGCAGCTTTTGAGTTTCGTCGGCAATCAGTTGAATTTGAGCCGGAGCGGTAGCAACCATAGAGTTTTCAAGATATGTAGTCTGCACTGGCAAAGCCGTCAGCGAATAGCTTAACAAACGTTCACTCGCGGTCATAAGATAACGGCTACATCGAGGCAATGCTGTTTGGCATGAGCATCTTGACCGTCTCTGCAGAGTGCAGATCGATTATGGGCAGGTTTGGGCTATCTTCAAACCCTCTATCGGGAGATATGGCGGCAAGCCGATTTAAAGCCAAAAGTAGCTGAGGGACTTGATCATCCTTCAGCTACTTTTAGCTAAATTCTGCGGTAAAAGCGATCGCGGGTAGCTAAATGCCTGGGTAGGGATAGTCTGACTTCCCTTCCGGCTGCCCTTCTGGATAGCTAACAGGGCGATAGTTGACGTAATCAGCATCGGGGCTTTCATCGCGGGGCGGCTGATTTCTGGGGCCGCTGCGACGAGGGGGGACGCGATCGCCCGGTAGGGGGCGTCCGCTGTCGCGGCTAGCGGGAGGAACGCTGCGGCTAGGTCGGCGAACAGGTCCTTCTCCCCAAGCGGCTTCATCCCGAATATCGGCATCGGGACGAGGCGGACGGCGGCGGCGAATCCGATCGCTGCTAGGATTCAGGCGGCCAATCGATTCGCTACGCTCAGGGCGGCGATAGTCATCGTCATAGTCATCCCGGTAGCGGCTGCGGGAGGCCGGAATGCGACGGTTGCGCGGGGCGCGATCGCCAAGCTGGTCTAAATCATCTAGCTCAGCCCGGTACACCCGGCTCACAGGTCGATCATCGTCTACCACAGGCGTACGCTGCTTGGCCTGCTCTGTGGCGACTCCGCGCAGTCGAATGCTCTCAACCGCGAAGAAAATAGCCGAACCGCCCAGCATTAACTGACCAAACTGCAGAATCGGATCGAGCCGCCAGCCGTTAAAGAAAAGAATGCCGCCAGCCCCTAACGCCACCGCCGCAAAAAAGACGTCGTGGTCGCGGGCGAGATTGGGGCGAAACGATCTTAAAAAGTACAGGGCCGCGCCTGACACTGCCAGCGCAATGCCAATAAGACTGGCAAAGGATAGACCGACATTAACCATTGATTTCTCCGGGATTGAGCCTAGATTTTAGCGGGTCTCTCGCTAGGGGCTTAATTTCTTAAGACCTTCCTATAGTTTAAAGGGGGTCACTCAAATGTGCCCCCTCCAATCTGCAGAACTCATACAGCACTCATACAGTCGTTAAACTTAAGAGCGCTGAATTTTGTCCCGCTGGCTGATGAATACAAGCCCTACCACAACGGGGACAACTACGATAGCAGCCCCTGCAGCCAGGCTCAACAGAAAATTCGCTAGAGAGGGTGTCATGAATTTTTACCTGCTTGACGAAAGATGGAAAAATATTATTTCTGTAACTTATCTTATCTGGCTGTCTCAGCCTTGGGAAGCTGATAGTCTGACAAATACGCTTTTTGAACCAAAATATTGCCTCAGCTAGGCTGGTTAATCGAAGCTATTGAGCGATGTCTAAAGTAAAGCAAGCTGTCAGTTAAGATGAGAGGAGCTAGGTTTACAAAGCTTAAACATCTAGCGCTGCGGTATTGGAATGATCACGACTATGAGCCTATCTGAGATTGCTAGCGTGACTGGCTGGATTGTTGGCCCCCTGCTAGGGCTGATGACGCTGCTATTTATCTTTCGGATTGTTTTGACCTGGTATCCCCAGGTTGATCTCAATCGTCTGCCCTACAACCTAGTCGCCTGGCCAACCGAACCTTTTTTGATTCCGGTGCGTAAGCTGGTTCCTCCCATTGGCGGCGTGGATATTTCGCCAGTAATTTGGGTGGCCATTACGAGCCTGCTGCGAGAGCTGCTAGTGGGCCAGCAGGGCCTGCTGAAAATGTTTTAGCCCGTTCAAGCGACTAGAATCACTGTGGCATCATCACCTGATTGACAAAGTTAGTGTAGACCTCGCCCTCTAGAAATTCTGGGCGCTCCAAGACCTTTTGGTGAAAGCTGATGGTGGTGGGCAAGCCAGTAATGGCGCATTCTCGCAAAGCCCGCTTCATGCGGCGGATCGCCGTCAGCCGATCGGGTCCCCAGACAATTAGCTTGCCAATCAGGGAATCATAGTAGGGCGGAATCTCATAGTCCGTGTAAACATGAGAATCCATTCTGACCCCCAGTCCGCCCGGTGCTAAGTAGCCGCTGATGCGTCCGGGATTGGGCCGGAAGTTGTGATCAGGATCTTCAGCATTGATCCGACACTCAATGGCGTGGCCCCGCAGCTTGATATCTGCCTGAGTGAGAGAAATCGGCTCTCCTTGGGCAATGCGAATTTGCTCGGCAATCAGATCTAGCCCCGTTACCATCTCGGTGACAGGATGTTCCACCTGAATGCGGGTGTTCATTTCCATGAAGTAAAACTCGCCGGAGCGATCGAGCAGAAACTCTACCGTCCCAGCCCCGACGTAGCTGATTGACTGGGCCGCTCGGACGGCGGCTTCCCCCATAACCTGACGCAGTTCGGGTGACAGGGCCGGACTGGGCGCTTCTTCTAAGAGCTTTTGGTGGCGGCGCTGAATTGAGCAGTCTCGTTCACCCAAATGAATCACATTGCCGTGGCTATCTGCCAAAATTTGAAACTCAATGTGGCGCGGCTGTTCGACAAATTTTTCTAAATAGACCCCCGGATTGCCAAAGGCTGCTTCTGCTTCTCCCTGGGCCGCAAAAAAGGCTTTGCTTAGCTCCTCTGGATTCCGTACCAGGCGCATCCCCCGACCGCCGCCGCCAGCAGTGGCTTTGATGATGATGGGATAGCCAATTTCTTTAGCGATCGCGGCTGCTTCTTGTTCATCGGTCAGCAGGCCATCACTGCCCGGCACCGTGGGTACCCCCACGCGCTGCATGGTTTCCTTCGCGGTAGATTTGTCCCCCATAGCCAGCATGGCGGCTGGCGTAGGGCCAATGAAGGCAATTTGATGGTCAGCGCAGATCTCAGCAAACCGGGCATTTTCGGCTAAAAACCCATAGCCGGGATGAATTGCGGTGGCATTGCGCGTCAGGGCAGCGGCAATAATGTTGGGAATGTTGAGATAGCTTTTGCCGCTAGAGGCTTCTCCAATACAAACGGCTTCATCGGCAAGCTGCACATGTAAAGCCTGACGATCAACCGTCGAATGAACCGCCACCGTCGCAATACCCATTTCTTCACAGGTGCGAAGAATGCGTAGAGCGATTTCTCCCCGGTTGGCAATCAGAATTTTGGAAAAGCGCATCTGCTAGCTCAGTTGAAGTGAAAGTAAGGGGGCAGGCCGACCTGTTGGCCCCTGGCGATCGCGGCTAATCGCTAGTCAAACTCCTGGCGATCGCGCGGCTGACGATATTTCTGCATCATATGACGGAAGCTGATTTTATCACGCAGCCGAGGCCGCAATTATTTTGACAGCCCGTGTTTCCAATGCTGACAATGCGATCTATAATCAGTCTCTGTGGTTACGTTTCCCTGCGGATGTGGTGGAATTGGTAGACACGCACGCTTGAGGGGCGTGTGGCGTATGCCTTGCGAGTTCGATTCTCGCCATCCGCATTAACTTTAGACCCGTTTTTGAGGGGGCCGAACATCATGCTCGGCCCCCTTGAACGTAGCTTCTCCAGCAGGGTAGAGAACACTGCCCCCAAGCTGAGCCGTTCGCCCAAAGCAAGGAGATTGGTGGCCCTGCTGCGGCAAGGAGAAAATCAACGTATTATGATGGTTGTAATTGAAGTTTTGTAACAATTTGTTTTGACTTCGGCCTATCAGCAACTAGAAGATGCAGCCCTGCCCTCAACCTGGCTTGCCCTCGACCCGATCTGGCAGGGGAGTGAAACTGTTGTCCAAAAAGGACTACCCCATCACCAGCTAGCCCCCGCTTGGCAGATTCTCCTGTTGGGTGACGGCTCCCCCACCCGTCATCTCCAACTGCTGACGCGAGAGCGCACCGAGGTTGATGTGATCGATATGTCTCCGGTGGGGATGCACCTAGACGGTGCTCCAGCGCTGATTCGCATGGTACCGGGGCCGCGCCTGCGCCGCCAGGTCTGGTTGCGCACGGCTTCTGGGCAGCGCTTAGCCTACGCCACATCTTGGTGGGAGGCCAGTCACGTAGACGAATATTTGCAGAATCGTTCGCTGCCAATCTGGGCCAGTCTGGCCCGCCTACGCACCGAGCTTTACCGGGACATCCAAGGGATTCACTACGGCGAATCAGCTCATTTGGAGGCCGCCTTTGAGCAGGAGGGACCGTTCTGGGGCCGTCACTATTTGTTTTGGCACGATGGTAATCCGCTGACGCTAATTTACGAGGTCTTTTCCCCCTATCTAACCCGCTATCTGGGGCCGACCCATGTAGAGAACAGATAGCGTGGGCAATGCCCACCTGACAAAAGGGTTATTGGTTACGAGCTTGGCGCGATCGCTCAATCAGTTGCCTGCAGTTAATCTCGCCGGTCATCTGCTGCAGCAGATCAAGCTGTTTGCGCTCGTCAGTTTCGTAGTGCAGCTTTTGCAAGGTCTGCCGCCAGCTCCGCTCACGGCTGCAAACCGACTGCACCATATCCTGAAACAGGCGCGCTAGCTGGCCGATCTCGTCTTGCCGCTGGGTGATTTTACCAAGCTGTGCAATCTCTAGAGCCTCATCAGCTTCGCTATCAATTTGCTCATTTGAGAGCCGCTGGGCCGCCCGCGCCATCGGCACAATCGGCTGAATCACGCTGCGCCGTAGCAGCCAGTTGATCAGCAGAATCACCAGCAAGAAACTGCCAACAAACACCCCCATCATCAGGGCGAACTGCCGACGATAGCTGCTAAAGACCGCTGTGGCAGGCACGTACATAATTTGGGCCGCCACCAGCTCGTTGAGATGCCAGCCAAACCCGTTTTCATCGCCGTAGGCTTCAATCAGGCTCTGGGGAGCGCGATCGGGGGTGCTGTGGCAGACGAGGCAGCTTTCTTTAGCCACGCGCATGGGCCGGGCGACATAGAATAGGGAATTTTTCCCCACACCGCGAAAGCCTTCTGTCTCAGTGAGATTGTCTTGCTGGCGAAATCTCTCTAGGACGCCCAGTTCAAAGCGATCGGCGCGATCGCGCATGTTGGTGGGATTGAACGAGGCTTCTTTATACAAGAAATTTTGGTAGTTCTTTTCGGTGCGAACGCTCTCAAAAATTTCTCTAGCTGAAAAAGTAGGCAGCGATTCAGGGATGAAATCCTGTTCGGTGTCGTACTTAGCGGTGAGCAGCGGGTTGATGCGGCTGTTGGTATAGTCCCGAATGGAGTTCATGGTTTCCATCATCAGCATGGCCTGATCGGCTACCTGATGCTGGGCGCTGAGATTGGCTGTCCGCGAGAGCAGCAGACCGCTCAGCAGGGAGCTAACCACAAAGACAGCTCCCAAGATCAAAGAGAATTTCAGCCCTAGCCGTAACCGTTTAATCATGGCGCTCTCCCGCTGGCAGTGCATTCACCCTAGTGAGGGAAAGGGGAGAAGCCGGGAAGATAAAGTTTGAGTCTTGATCCCCAATACTCCCAAACCCCAGTGGGGAACCGGAGTATACTAGAGCTATGTCTGAATATCCTCATCACTCCTGGGCTTGTGGAACTTACCTGTAAAAGCGAATATGCTCTGATGGCGCTGTTAGAACTGAGCGCGCATTACAGCAGCGGAGAGCCGCTGCAAATTCGCCAAATTGCCAATCAGCAGAATATTCCCGATCGCTACCTGGAACAGCTTCTAGCAACGCTGAGACGGGCCGGACTGGTTCGCAGCCAGCGGGGAGCCAAGGGAGGCTATTTGCTAACGCGGGAGCCTTGGCAAATTACGCTGCACGAGGTGATTTGCTGTATTGAGGGGTTAGATGCCCAAGCAGAACCGGAGACAACGCCTAAAACCGCAGAGGGCGCCGTTGTCTGTGAGGTGTGGCAGGAGGCCCGACAGGCAGCAGAGGCGATTCTGCAAAAGTATACGCTGCAGGACTTGGTAGATAAGCGCAACGCCAAACGACAGCTAGACCTGATGTATTACATTTAATCACTATGAATATCGCGCAGGACGTGACTCAACTGATTGGCCGCACGCCGCTGGTGCGGCTTAATCGTATTCCCCAGGCAGAGGGCTGTGTAGCCGAGATTGTGATCAAGCTAGAGGGGATGAATCCTTCGGCTTCGGTGAAAGATCGCATTGGCATCAACATGATCGAAGCGGCAGAGCGAGCCGGGGATATCACGCCGGGAAAAACGACGCTGGTCGAACCCACCTCTGGCAATACGGGAATTGCCCTGGCAATGGCGGCAGCCGCTAAAGGCTATCGCCTAATTCTGACCATGCCGGAAACCATGAGTTCGGAGCGACGCGCCATGCTGCGGGCCTATGGGGCCGAGCTAGAGCTGACGCCAGGAATCGAGGGGATGGGTGGCTGCATCCACCGGGCCCAGGCCATTGTCAATTCCACGCCGGATGCCTACATGCTGCAGCAGTTTCGCAATCCGGCTAATCCTGAAATTCATCGCCGCACTACAGCCGAAGAAATCTGGCAGGATACCGACGGCCAGGTGGATATCTTCATTGCCGGGGTCGGTACGGGCGGGACGATTACCGGGGTGGCTGAGGTAATCAAGGCGCGTAAGCCTGAGTTTCAGGTCATTGCGGTGGAGCCATTGACCAGTTCGGTGCTTTCCGGCGGCCAGCCCGGTTCCCATAAGATTCAGGGCATTGGCGCAGGCTTTGTGCCGGAGGTGCTGCGACAGGATCTCATTGACGACGTAGTGACGGTGACGGATGAGGAGGCGATCGCCTATGGGCGGCGCTTAGCGAAGGAGGAAGGGTTACTCTCTGGCATTTCCACCGGAGCTATTCTGTGTGCGGCCATTAAGGTTGGGCAGCGACCGGAAAACCAGGATAAGCTGATTGTGATTGTGCAGCCCAGCTTTGGGGAGCGCTATCTGAGTACACCATTGTTCCAGGATGTCGAGCTAATGGCGCCTGCTACGCTGGGTTAATGATTTACCCAAATCACTATCAAACTCTAGAAATTACTGAAGCTGCCACCCAGAGTGAGGTGAAGCGGGCCTATCGTCGCTTAGCCAAGCGCTATCACCCCGATCGCAACTCCGTAGAATCCAGCCACGAGCAGATTACCTCGCTCAACGCGGCCTATGAAGTTTTAGGCGATCCGCAGCGCCGCTCGCAGTACGACCGCGATCGCCAGCAGGCACGGGCATGGGGCGGCAGAAGCAGCACTTCAGTGCGCGATCGCCAGCAGCGCACCGCCGACTTGCAAAACCTCTATCGCCAGCAGCGCCAGCAAGCTAGGGCCGCAGATACCCACATTGAAACCTGGCTGCGTCAGGTCTACGGCCCGGTGGATCGGCTAATCGCTAAAATTCTTAAACCGCTGCGATCGCAGATTAAAGAACTCTCTGCCGATCCCTTTGACGATGAGCTGATGGAGGCTTTTCAGGCCTATCTAGAAGAGTGTCGTGACTGGTTAGAGCAGGCCAGAGCTAAGTTTGCCTCCATGCCCAACCCGGCCAATGCGGCAGGGGTCGCGGCCAATCTCTACTACTGCCTCAACCAGCTAGAGGACGGCATCGAGGAAATGGAGCGCTTCACCTACACCTACGAAGAAAACTACCTACACACCGGGCAGGAGCTGTTTCGCATTTCCAACCAGCTCAAACGGGAGGCCAAGTCGGGGACCAGCGCCATGTAAGCCAGTCCGGTAGGACGTGTTAGGCAAAGCCGTAACGCCTCGTTCTGTAAGGTTTTGATGCATTACGCTAAATTCAAAATTCAGAACTGTTACGAGGCCCAAGCCGCACGAGCTGATAGGGATCTGGATTTGTCAGCACCGTCGCTGAGCGATCGCCCCAGTCAACTTTTGCAATCTCCGGCGATCGCCCCACCAGCAGCACCGAGTCGGTCGCGGCTTCAGCAGCCAGATAGGCCTCAACCGAGTCGGCACTTTGCAAATAGTTCACCGGACGCTGGGTGTAGAATACCAGGCTCGGCTTCTTGAAGCCCGTCATCACAATGGGTTCTTCCGGCTGCTGCGCCACGAGGGTGGCGGCAATCTGGCGTAGGGGGAACTGCCGTTCAATATCGGCAATCTCTAGGGCAGGCACCATCGTCAGGCAGACAAAGGCGATAAAAGCGACCAGATTGACGCTCCAGAGCCAGCCCGCCTGCCGAATCGCGACTAGCAACAGACCGATTGCGGCGGCTAAAATCCAGATGATTGCGCCGTGTAGCATAATGCCGGATTCACGCACCAGCTGGGGCAGATCAGGCATAGCCGGATCGTCTCCCATCCAGTTGGGGCTATAAAGGGCTGCTCCTGCCAGAGCCGCTAGCAGCAGTAAATTAGCGGCCACGCTGAGCCAAAAGCCCCAGCTAATGCGGCTGGGTTTTAGCGCAGTCATGCGATCGCTCCACAGCAGCCCCACCAGAATGGCGGCGGCAGGCATCAGCGGCAGGACGTAGCTGGGCAGCTTAGTGACGGCAACGCTGAAAAAGATGAAGATGCCCAAAAACCAGGCCAGGGCAAACAGGCCCAGGTGGGCCGATCGGGGCTGAGCCCGCCAGTAGTTTACCTGCCAAAATTTCAGGCGGGCGATCGCCTGGGGCAGAAAGACTGACCAGGGAATAAAGCCCACCAGCACCACTAAAAAGTAAAAATACCAGGGGGCCGAGTGACCGTTGACCACGCTGGTAAAGCGATCGACGTTGTGATAGCCGAAAAAGGAATCAATGTACGTCTGTCCATTTTCTAGAATCACCAGCACATACCAGGGCACCGTAATCACTAAAAAAATCAGCAGTCCCCACAGCAGCCGCATTTCTCCCAGCACCGCCCGCAGCCGCCCCAGGTAGAGCAAAAAGCCAATGACGATCAGGCTGGGTAGCACCACTCCCACCGGCCCCTTCGTCAAAACCGCCAGCCCCATTAATATATAGAAGCTGAAATACCAAAGGGTTTGCCGCTGAGGCCGATCCGGCTGGGCATAGCCCAGAAAAAATGACAGCAGCGCCGTTCCCATGCAGCCGCTCAGCAGCATATCTGATACGCCGATCCGCGCCCACACCATCGTTTCCGGATTGAGGGCCATGATGGCAGAGCCGATCAGCGCCGACAGCCATAGAGCATTCTGGCTTTGATGGCTGAGCTGAGTACCCGCAGTGTCCGCAGTCGCCTGGGCCAAACCCGGTTGGGGAAAGCCAAAGCGCCGCAGAACATAAAAGCCTAAACAGGTGAGGGCGATCGCCGCCAGGGCTGAAGGCAGCCGCACCGTCCACTCGCTGACCCCTCCTAGCTGAAAGGCGATCGCCATCAGCCAGTAGACCAGCGGCGGCTTGTCAAAGCGGGTTTCCCCGTTGAAGTAGGGCGTCACCCAGTTGCCAGTCTCATACATTTGGCGAGAAGCTTCGGCAAA